>NZ_JACARK010000526.1:0-9968 GCF_013386655.1 Pseudomonas sp. K5002
CGCTGGCCGTTGCGCTGATGCTGGCGTGGCCGGCCATCAGCGGTGCGGCAGAGGCGGAAGAGGAAGGCAAGATCGAGCTGACCGAACAGCAGGTCCAGGCCGCCGGTATTCAACTGGCCCCGGCGCAATCCCGGCAGATCAGCACTGTGCTTTCGCTGCCGGGCGAGGTGCGTTTCGACGAAGACCGCACCTCCCACATCGTGCCGCGTGCTGCCGGCGTGGTGGAGTCGGTGAAGGTCAACCTCGGCCAATCGGTGAAGAAGGGCGAGCTGCTCGCGGTGATCGCCAGCCAGCAGATTTCCGATCAGCGCAGTGAACTGGCGGCCAGTGAGCGCCGGGTGGTACTGGCCCGCACCACCTTCCAGCGCGAGCGCCAGTTGTGGCAGGACAGGATCTCCGCCGAACAGGATTACCTGCTGGCGCGCCAGGCGCTGCAAGAGGCCGAAATCGCCCTGAACAATGCCCGGCAAAAGATGAATGCCCTGAGCGGCAGCGCTGTATTGGTCGGCGGCAATCGCTACGAACTGCGAGCGCCGTTCGACGGCGTGGTGGTGGAAAAACACCTGGGTGTCGGCGAGGTGGTGAGCGAGACCAGCAACGCCTTCACCCTGTCGGACCTGTCCCAGGTGTGGGTCACCTTCGGCGTGTTCCCCAAGGATTTGAACAAGGTCCGGGTCGGCAAACCGGTGAAGGTCACGTCCTCGGAAATGGGCACCGAAGTACTTGGCACCGTGGCCTATGTCGGCAACTTACTGGGGGAGCAGACCCGCACCGCCACCGTACGCGTCACGGTGCCGAACCCCGACGCTTCGTGGCGTCCAGGGCTGTTCGTTTCCGTGCAGGTCGCCACCGACACCTACCCGGCCAAGGTCACCGTCCCCCAGGAGGCGATCCAGACCGTCGAGGACAAACCCTCGGTGTTCGTGCGCACCAGCGACGGCTTCATGACCCGGCATATCGAACTGGGCGTCAGCGAAAACGGTTTCGTCGAAGTGCGCCAGGGCCTCGACGCCGGCGCGCAGGTGGCCACCGCCGGCAGCTTCATCCTCAAGTCCGAGTTGGGCAAGGCCTCGGCCGAGCACGCCCATTGATCCTGCGAGTGATTTCCCATGTTTGAGCGCCTTATCCAATTCGCCATCGAGCAGCGCATCATCGTGCTGTTGGCGGTGCTGCTGATGGCCGGTGTCGGTATCGCCAGCTATCAGAAATTGCCCATCGACGCCGTGCCGGATATCACCAACGTCCAGGTGCAGATCAACTCGGCGGCGGCGGGTTTTTCGCCGCTGGAAACCGAGCAGCGCATCACCTTTCCCATCGAGACCGCCATGGCCGGGCTGCCGGGCTTGCAGCAGACCCGCTCGCTGTCGCGCTCGGGCTTGTCCCAGGTCACGGTGATTTTCAAGGACGGCACCGACCTGTTCTTCGCGCGCCAGTTGGTCAACGAACGCTTGCAGGTGGCTCGCGAGCAACTGCCTGATGGCATCGAAAGCATGATGGGGCCGATCTCCACCGGGCTCGGGGAAATCTTCCTGTGGACCGTGGAGGCGAAAGACGGCGCGCGCAAGGAGGACGGCTCAGCCTATACGCCGACCGACCTGCGGGTGATCCAGGACTGGATCATCAAGCCGCAACTGCGCAACGTGCCGGGCGTGGCCGAGATCAACACCATCGGCGGCTTTGCCAAGGAATACCAGATCGCCCCGGACCCCAAGCGCCTGGCGGCCTACAACCTGACCTTGGGCGACCTGGTCACGGCGCTGGAGCGCAACAACGCCAACGTCGGCGCCGGCTACATCGAGCGCAGCGGCGAGCAATTGCTGATCCGTGCGCCGGGGCAAGTCGCGTCCATCGACGACATTGCCAACATCGTCATCACCACTTCCGACGGTACGCCGATTCGGGTACGCAACGTCGCCCAGGTCGACATTGGCCGCGAGCTGCGTACCGGTGCCGCCACGGAGAATGGCCGCGAAGTGGTGCTGGGCACGGTGTTCATGTTGATCGGCGAAAACAGCCGCACGGTGTCCCTGGCGGTCGCGAAAAAACTCGAAGAGATCAACCGTTCGCTGCCTGAAGGTGTGGTGGCCGTCACCGTCTACGACCGCACCAACCTGGTGGAAAAAGCCATCAGCACCGTGAAGAAAAACCTCTTCGAAGGGGCGCTGCTGGTGGTGGCGGTGCTGTTTCTGTTCCTCGGCAATATCCGCGCTGCGCTGATCACCGCGATGGTGATTCCCCTGGCCATGTTGTTCACCTTTACCGGGATGTTTACCAACAAGGTCAGCGCCAACCTGATGAGCCTCGGCGCGCTGGATTTCGGGATTATCGTGGATGGCGCGGTGGTGATCGTTGAAAACGCCATCCGCCGCCTGGCCCATGCCCAGCAGCGCCACGGGCGACTGTTGACCCGCAGCGAGCGCCTGCATGAAGTGTTCGCGGCGGCCAAGGAAGCGCGGCGCGCGCTGATCTTCGGGCAACTGATCATCATGGTGGTGTACCTGCCGATCTTCGCCCTCACCGGGGTCGCCGGGAAGATGTTCCACCCGATGGCGTTCACCGTGGTGATCGCGCTGCTGGGGGCGATGATTCTGTCCGTGACCTTCGTGCCGGCGGCCATTGCGCTGTTCGTCACCGGCAAGGTCAAGGAAGAGGAAAACCTGGTGATGCGCAGCGCACGCCGTGTCTACGCGCCGGTGCTGGATTGGGTGATGGCGCGCCGGCCGCTGGTGTTCGGCCTGGCGGTGATGGCCATCGTTGCGTCGGGCCTGGTGGCCAGTCGCATGGGCAGCGAATTTATCCCCAGCCTCAGCGAGGGTGATTTCGCCCAACAAGCGTTGCGGGTGCCGGGCACCAGCCTGACGCAGTCGGTACAGATGCAGCAGCAACTGGAAAAGACCTTGATGGCCGAGGTGCCGGAAATCGAGCGGGTATTCGCCCGCACCGGCACCGCGGAAATCGCCTCCGACCCGATGCCGCCGAACATCTCCGACAGCTACGTGATGCTCAAGCCCAAGGACCAGTGGCCCGACCCGAAGAAGTCCCGCGAGGCAATCATCGCCGACATCCAGCGCGCCAGTGCGATTGTGCCGGGCAGCGTGTATGAACTGTCGCAACCGATCCAGCTGCGCTTCAACGAACTGATTTCCGGCGTGCGCAGTGACGTGGCGGTGAAGGTGTTTGGTGACGACATGGCGGTGCTCAACAAGACCGCCGGGGAAATCGCCGAGACCTTGCAAACCCTCAAGGGCGCCTCGGAAGTGAAGGTGGAACAGACCTCCGGCCTGCCGGTGCTGACCATCAATATCGACCGCGACAAGGCCGCGCGTTTCGGCCTGAACGTGGGCGATGTGCAAGACACGATTGCCGTCGCCGTGGGTGGGCGCCAGGCCGGGACGATGTACGAAGGCGACCGGCGTTTTGATATGGTCGTGCGTTTGTCTGATGCGCTGCGCACCGATATCGAAGGCCTGTCGCGGCTGTTGATTCCGATCCCGGCGCTGGCGAATAACGCGGCGGGGCAGTTGGGTTTTATCGCGCTGTCGGAAGTCGCCAGCCTGGACCTGGTACTCGGCCCCAACCAGATCAGCCGCGAAAACGGCAAGCGCCTGGTGATCGTCAGCGCCAACGTGCGTGGGCGGGATATCGGCTCGTTTGTCGAGGAAGCCGGGACGGCCATCGACACTCAGGTGAAAATCCCCGCGGGCTACTGGACCACCTGGGGCGGCCAGTTCGAGCAGTTGAAGGAAGCTTCCGAGCGCTTGCGCATCGTGGTGCCGGTGGCATTGCTGCTGGTGTTCGGGTTGCTGTTCATGATGTTCAACAACCTCAAGGACGGGCTGCTGGTGTTCACCGGGATTCCCTTCGCGTTGACCGGCGGGATCATGGCGCTGTGGCTGCGGGACATTCCGTTGTCGATCTCGGCGGGCGTGGGTTTTATCGCGCTGTCGGGGGTGGCGGTGCTGAACGGGTTGGTGATGATTGCGTTCATTCGCAACCTGCGGGAAGAGGGGCGCTCATTGTCGGTGGCCATCAACGAAGGCGCCCTGACACGCTTGCGCCCGGTGTTGATGACGGCGTTGGTGGCGTCGCTGGGGTTTATCCCCATGGCCCTGGCCACCGGCACCGGCGCCGAAGTACAGCGCCCGTTGGCGACGGTGGTGATTGGCGGGATTATTTCGTCGACGCTGCTGACCCTGCTGGTATTGCCGGCGCTGTATCACTGGGCGCACCGGCGTGAAGAACAGGAAGACCGCCCGATGCCTGACCAATAACCTGTGGTGAGGGAGCAAGCTCCCTCACCACAATGAGTTATTGGCAGATAGCGTTGGTATGAAGGGGAAACACCAACCGAAACACAGTGAAATCTCCGGGCTCGCTGCTGACTTCTGCCCGGCCTTGATGCAGGGTCATGATCGACCGCACGATGGCCAGCCCCAGCCCGGTCCCCCCTTCGGAGCGGGCGCGGCTGCTGTCGACGCGGTAGAAACGCTCGAACAGGTTCGGCAGGTGGTGCGCTTCAATCCCCGGGCCCGGGTTGCCCACCGACAGCGAGACTTGCTGCCCGTGGGTTTCCACCTGCAACGACACCGTGGAAGCGTGTGGCGTATGACGGATGGCATTGGACAACAAGTTGGAAATCGCCCGCTGAATCATCAGGCGGTCGCCATGCACCGAGGCATCACCGTGAAGGCTCAGGCTCAGTTGCTTGTCTTCGGCACTCAACGCAAACAGTTCCATCACCCGGCGTGCTTCAGCGGCCAGGGACACGGGCGCAAACGAAACCCGCGCCGCCGGGTGGCTGACCTGTGCCAGGAACAGCATGTCGGAAACGATCCGCGCCAGCCGCTCCATTTCTTCGGTGCTGGATTCCAGCACCGCCTTGTACTCCTCGGGCGGGCGCTCCCGGGACAACGTCACCTGGGCCTTGCCCATCAAGTTGGTCAGTGGCGCGCGCAGTTCATGGGCCAGGTCATCGGAGAACTGCGACAGCTGCTGCACACCGCCATCCAGACGCTGCAGCATGAAGTTGATGCCCTGCGCCAACTCGCCCAACTCGTTGGGCAAGTTATCCACAGCCAGGCGGTGGGTCAGATCCTGTGTGGTGACCTTGGCCGCGACGCGGCTGAACTGTTGCAGCGGTGCGAGCCCGCGTTGCACCACCCACCACGCGCCGATGCCGATCAGCAGCAACAGCAGCGGCAGGGCGATCACCGTGGAACGCAGGTAAGCACTGAGCAATGCCTGATCGTCCATGCGGTCCAGGGACAGCAGCACCCGCACGCGTTCGCCGCTGGACAGGCGCATCAGGCTGGAGGCGCTGAGCACCTGGTTGCCGTTGCTGTCGTCCCAGTTCAGGTAACCGAGGGTCTGGCGTGGTGCGAAGTCGGTCAGCAACGGCTCCTGTGGCTTGGCACCGACGCTCAACAGCACCGCTTCATCGGGTGCGGTGCCGACGATGGTCAGGTAGAAATTGTCATGCCCCATCACCAGGTCCATCAGCGAATGCGGGCGGGCCTTTATGTCGCGGGTGTCCAGGCCGAGGGCGAGGCTGTGCTGGATCTGCTCCATCTTGCTTTCCAGGCCCTTGCGCGCCAGTTTCTCAAGCTCGTGGGTCAGCGCCAGGTAGGCCAGTGTTGCGAGCAGTACCACCAGGCCCGCGCCCATCAGGCTCACCGTCAGCCCGAGGCGCATCGACAGGCTGCTGGCTTTCATTGGCGGGCCTCCAGCACATAACCCACGCCGCGAATGGTATGGATCAGCTTGACGTCACTCTGGTCGTCGACCTTGGCCCGCAGGCGGCTGATGGAGACCTCCACCACGTTGGTGTCGCAGTCGAAATTCATGTCCCACACCAGGGAAATAATCTGCGTGCGGGTCAGCACTTCGCCGGACTGACGCATCAGCACATGCAGCAGCGCGAACTCCTTGGTGGTCAGGTCAATGCGCCGGGTGCCGCGATAGGCGCGGTGGCGGCGCGGGTCCAGTTCAAGGTCCGACACGCGGAAGACTTCCGGCACCGGTATGTGCTCGCTGCGGCGCAACAGCGTGCGCACCCGGGCCAGCAATTCGGGGAATTCGAAGGGTTTGACCAGGTAATCATCGGCGCCCATGTCCAGGCCCTTGATCTTGTCAGTCAGCCGGCCACGGGCTGTGAGCATCATCACCCGTTGGTTGCTGTCGCGGCGCAGTTGCTCAAGCACTTCCCAGCCGTCCTTGGCCGGCAGGTTTACATCGAGAATCACCAGTTCATAAGCGTGTTGCCCGGCCAGGTGCAGGCCGTCCACGCCGCTGGCGGCGCAGTCGACCACGTAACCGCTTTCGGTCAGGCCCTGCTGCAGGTAGGCGGCGGTTTTTTGCTCGTCCTCAACCACAAGGATACGCATGGGGGTTTACCTTTTACTGATAGAGAGAGACTGAAATTCGAATTTTCCGAAGCCTGAAGGCTGAAGTAGCTACAGGGTCAATCAGCCAGTTTGTGACTGGTTGTTGCGTTGCAGAACGGGCGGGCAAAAAAAACGCCCCATCCGGGGCGTTAAAAATTCATCTCTTTCCAAAGGAGCTACACAAAAGCTTCAGAGATGAATGTGCTCGGTGTGCGCCGTTCAGATCGACTGCTTCTGTGCGTCGGCGGGCGCGGTCTCGGCCACGGACTGTTCACCGTGGACCTGCTGCTGTTGCTGGCGGAACTCGGCGAGGAACTGCCGGGAACGGTCGGCGCCGTCGTCGGCGAATGCGAGGGTGGAAGTGGCGCCGAGAAAACTGATCAATAACAGGTGGGATGGCTTCATGACGTGTCTCCAAATAAGGCGTGTGCCGTTAGTTGTGGCCAGTATATGAAGCGCAACTTAACGAGAAGGTGAGGCGCATATTACAGTTCTGACAGGCTTCAATTTGTGAACAGATGTTAGTCAACGGCAAATGAATGTAAGCATTTGCCGTTGTGTTCATTTACAGAATTGCCAATGGATATTCGACAATCAACCGAACTTCTTCCAAGTCCGACTCAAAGGCACTTGAGCGAACGGTCGCCTGGCGCAAACGCAGCGACAGGTCTTTCAAGTTACCGCCCTGCACCACGTACTTCGCCTCGATATCCCGCTCCCAGCGGCGTTGATCGGTCAGCGGGTCGCCGGCCGCGTCACGGCGCATGTACACGCTGTTGGCGTTGCTGTAGTCGGCGCCGGTACCTTTGCCATAGCGGGTCATGAAGGTCAGGCCAGGAATGCCGAAGGCCTGCATGTCGAGGTTATAGGCGAGCATCCACGAGCGTTCCCTGGGCGAGTTGAAGTCGCTGTACTGGATCGAGTTGTTGAGGAAGATCGAGTCCGACATGCGCAGGTAGTCAAAGTCGTCATCGCCGTTGTTGCGCTGGTGCGACAGGGCCAGGCTGTGGGCGCCGACCTTGACCCCAAGCCTGGCGCTCCAGATGTTGTTATCGAACTCGCCAAGGCGTTTCTTGCCCTCGTCCACGGCCTTGTAATAGTTGAAGTCGCCAAACAGCGACACGTCATCGTTCAGCGGGTAGCTGGCGGCGCTGCCGAAGTAGTACTGGTCCCAGGCATCCTTCAGGCGGCTGGTGTACAGGCTGACGCTGAGGTGTTTGTTCACCTGGTAGTCGCCGCCGGCATAGCCGATCCAGGGTGAATCCACCTTGCCCGCATAAAACGTCGCGAAGCCTTTATCCATGCCGCTTTGGGTGGGCTGGCTCATGCCGCTCAAGTGCCCGGCCTGCAAGCTCAAGCCGTCAATGCTGGTGTTTTGCGCGGTGACGCCACGGAAGCTTTCCGGCAACACCCGCGAGTCGCCGTAGGCCACCACCGGGGTCAGCGGGAACACGTCACCGGCCTTGATCACGGTATCCAGCAGGCGCACTTTTACCGCGCCGCCGAGCTTGCTGTAGCCGTCCTCGGGGTGGTTGTCGCTGTCTACCGGCAGTACGCCGAACGAGCCCTTGCCGCCGCTGCGACCGGTGCCGGAGTCGAGTTTCAGGCCATACATCGCAAACGCATCGAGGCCGAAACCCACCGGACCCTGAGTGAATCCGGATTCGAACTTGCCGATAAAACCCTGGGCCCAGGCTTCGGAATAGCCATTGCCGGTGGGGCTCGACTGGCCCTTGCGGTCATCGCGGTTGAAGTAGAAGTTGCGGGCCAGCACGTTCAAGGTACTGCCTTCGATAAACCCTTCGGGTTTATCTTCCACGGCCATGCCTGACAGCGGGGTGAGCCCCGCCAGGGCGGCAATCATGGAGAGTGAAAATGTGCGGTTAGTGCTCATGTAGCGCTCCTCGGTAGTGGCAGCTATCAGCTTCTTATCAATGGGGCATTCTTGTTGTGATGGTGCCCGGGCAGATAGTTGCAAACACGAGATAACGGCGAGGTGGCGCACAGATTACAATTTTGGAATTTCAATAAAACATAACGGATAAGTAATCTTTCGGTGAACGTTGCGACAGGCTTGGTTAGTTATTCTTGCTCTGAACTTTTAATTCAATAAGTCAGACGAGGACGCCCTCATGAATACCCTGAAAACCACTGTCGCTGCATTGGCCCTGATCGTTTCCGCCGGCGCGATGGCCGAAGGTGGAGGCGACCGCACCTTCGCCCAATTGATGCAAAACAATGAGCAAGCCATGGCCGCCTACGCCGCCAGAAAGGGCAAGCCTGCGCCCGAGGTGCTGGTGTATCGCTACGGCATGAAGCTGGACATTGCCAGGGTGGTGAATGTCACGCCGCCGATCCGCTCGTGCAGCGCGGTGCCGTCACGCATGACCTACGAAGACTCCACCGGCAAGCTCAACACGCTCCACTACCAAGTGATGGGCATCTGCCGTAACAACGGCAGTTGAGGGGCTGAAAAAATATAGTTGGGCAATGGGCTAAAGCTCTCTTAAGAAAATGCCGGCAGCGCCGATGCAGGTCAGATCCCGCCCTCATTTGCCCACCGGTGCCTCCATGTTCAACACCCGTCTCAAGCAGGAGCTGTCTGCTCTTCGCGAAGAATTATCCAGTTTGCAGCAGGTCAAGGAGAGCCTGGAAAGCGAAATGATGGCCCTGACCCTGGATCCCGAAGGGCGCATCGAGTCCGTCAATGCCATCTTCCTTCAAGAGATGGCTTACCAGGCAAGCCAGCTGCAAGGCCGCCTGATCGAGGATCTAGTGCCGGCTCACGTCAAGCACGACACCTTTCAACTGCGCTTCACGAACGCCCTGGTGCGTGGCGAACACTTCGCCGGTTCCGTACGCCTGATGCGCGGCAACGGCAATGAGGCGTGGCTGCGCTCCATCGTGCAACCGGTGCGTGGCAGTGACGGGCGTATCAAGCATATTTCGATGTACTCCAGCGACCTGACCCGCACTATCGAGGCGTCCCGCGAGCACGAAAACCTGATCACCGCGCTGGTGCGTTCCACGGCAGTGATCGAGTTCGACCTCAACGGTAATGTGCTGACGGCCAACGACCGTTTCCTCAACGGCATGGGTTACAGCCTGGCGCAGATCCAGGGCAAACATCACCGGATATTCTGTGAGCCGCAGGATGCCGGCAGCGTCGAGTACCAGCAGTTCTGGAAGCGCCTGAACGCCGGTGAATTCGTCGCGGGGCGCTTCAAGCGGGTGGACAGCCACGGGCGGGTGGTGTGGCTGGAGGCTTCGTATAACCCGGTGCTCGACGCCAACGAGCGGCTGTACAAAGTGGTCAAGTTCGCCACGGTGATCACCGACCAGGTCAACCAGGAACAGGCCGTGGCCGACGCGGCCAACATCGCCTACAGCACCTCGCTGCACACCGACAGCAGCGCCCAGCGCGGCACCACCGTGGTCACCCAGGCGGTGGAGGTGATGCGCGACCTGGCCAAGCACATGGAGCAGGCGGGTGAGGGCATTGAAGCGCTGAACGCCCAGTCCCAGGTGATTGGCAGCATCGTCAAGACCATCAGCGGCATCGCCGAGCAGACCAACCTGCTGGCG
>NZ_JACARK010000527.1:0-2367 GCF_013386655.1 Pseudomonas sp. K5002
GCAGGCGAAGGTGGACGGTGGCGCCCTCAGCGCCGCCGAACTCAAGGAAGTCGCCAAGTTGGGCGAAGCCTTCCAGGACGCGATCGACGGCCTGGCCGCCCAGCCGCCGAAACTCGAGCTGAGCAAGCTGACGCAGTTTGATTCCAGCGTATTGGCTTCGGTGGACCTCAGCGGCAAATTGAAAGTGAGCAATACTGACGACCTCACGCTTGCATTCCATGCGGACAGCCAGGGCCGCACCACGCGCATGAGTAGCCCGGCGGGGGAAGTGAATCTCTCGGTCGACCTGAAGAACGCCGGCATCCTCGGCAACGCCAAGCAACAGGCAATCGCGCTGAAAAGCTACCTGGCCCAGTTCGACAAGGCCCAGGCGCGGGGCAAGGCCAATGCTGACCTGATGGCGATGTTCAAGGATGCGTTTAGCGCCATGAACAGCAACTACCCGCAGGGCGCCAAAGCGCCTGCGCCGCTGACCCGCAGCGCGGCAGATCAAGGCCTGCTGACGGGCCTGGCGGATTTCAAGGCCTCCATCAGCCAGGCGGCCAGCTCCCCCAACCCGGCGCGCCCAGGGGAAACCGATACGTTTGCCTATGGGATTTCCCAGAAAACGCGCATCGGCGGCAATGACCTCTCCAATCGCACGATCGATCAGGTCCAGCGATCAAGCCTCAAGGCCAGTTTCCATCAGGGCCTGGATGGCGGGAAGCCGCCGGCTTTCGATACCAGGCGCGAGTCGCAGAACTACCTCTATGTGCAGGTCGACGACAAGGCCAGCAGTGCGGCGAACATCACCTACAAGGATGGCTTCCTGACCAACGCCTCCGTGGACCAAAGCGCCAGCCAGAACACCCGCACCCAGCGATACGAGATGGCTCGACTGGTTAAAGACAGCGTGGTACCGAACGAGGCCACCAGCCATCGCGACTACCTGGTACTGCTGGAATATGCGGCGCGGGAAGGCAAGAGTGCCAAGGGCGCCGATGAAACCATCCTGAAGGATGCCCTGGCGAACATGCATCAGTGGGCGTTGCTGCAAGACGATCCGTCCGCTTTGCCCGGTTAAACCGGTCGTTGTAAAAAAGGGAAACCCCTGGCCTGGTTTCCCTTTTTCATGCCTGGCCGAATCCCAGATTAGGCTTTTGAAACCATTCGATATTCTGTAGCCTTGCGCAGCTTCACCGTGCTTGATGAACACAATCACTTCGTCCGGCGGCGCCCGAAAGGCTCCAGAGCCGGTGGTACACTCGACTTTCGCGCAACTGCGCCTGCAGGTCTTGCGAACATGACGCAAATTTCCGAACGCCTTCTGGTCCAAGCCCACCTCGACGCCAAGCAGCCCAAGGTGCTGAGCGCCGAAGAAGAGGCGGGCTACCGCGCCGCCATCGCCGCCGAGCTCAAGGCTCAGGACGCGGTGCTGGTGGCACACTTCTACTGCGACCCGGTGATTCAGGCCCTGGCCGAAGAAACCGGTGGTTGTGTGTCCGACTCCCTGGAAATGGCCCGCTTCGGCGCGGCGCACCCGGCCAAGACCGTATTGGTGGCGGGCGTGCGATTCATGGGGGAGACGGCCAAGATCCTCACGCCTGAAAAACGCATCCTGATGCCGACACTGGAAGCCACGTGCTCTCTGGACCTTGGCTGCCCGGTGGATGAGTTCTCGGCATTCTGTGATCAGCACCCTGAGCGCACGGTGGTGGTATATGCCAACACGTCGGCGGCGGTGAAAGCCCGTGCTGATTGGGTGGTGACTTCCAGTTGTGCGCTGGAGATTGTCGAAAGCCTGATGGATAACGGCGAGACGATTATCTGGGGGCCGGACAAGCACCTGGGCACCTATATCCAGCGTCAGACGGGTGCAGACATGTTGCTGTGGGATGGTGCGTGCATCGTGCACGAGGAGTTCAAGTCCAAGCAGTTGGAGGACATGAAGGCGTTGTACCCGGATGCAGCGATTCTGGTGCACCCGGAGTCGCCGACGTCGGTGATCGAGTTGGCGGATGCGGTGGGGTCTACCAGCCAGTTGATTGCGGCGGCGCAGCGGTTGCCGAACAAGACGTTTATCGTGGCCACCGACCGCGGCATTTTCTACAAGATGCAGCAGTTGTGCCCGGACAAGGTGTTTGTCGAGGCGCCGACGGCGGGGAATGGGGCGGCGTGTCGCAGTTGTGCGCATTGCCCGTGGATGGCGATGAATACCCTGGAACGTACGCTGCAGTGCTTGCGTGAGGGGAGTAATGAAATTTTTGTTGAGCCTTCGGTGATTCCGCAGGCGGTTAGACCGCTGAAGCGGATGTTGGATTTTACTCAGGCGGCTCGGTTGAGGTTGGCGGGGAATGCTTGATCTTGTTTGAGTACATATCCGTTATT
>NZ_JACARK010000528.1:0-17204 GCF_013386655.1 Pseudomonas sp. K5002
CCAAGCGAGGCTGCGTCGGCAGCACCTCGGTTTGCCAGACAAATCGCAAACGCAGCCTCGCCATGGCTCGACAGCTGCTACGCGGTATGCGCGCGGCCGCGACAAACTGTTAAACTCGCCGCCTGCCAGACACCTCACCGAGCTGAAAAACCCTGTGGAAATCTTCAAAGAGTTTACCTTCGAGTCCGCCCACCGCCTGCCCCATGTTCCGGAAGGCCACAAATGCGGGCGCCTGCATGGCCATTCGTTCAAGGTGGCGATCCACCTCAGCGGCGACCTCGACCCGCACACCGGCTGGATCCGTGACTTCTCGGAGATCAAGGCGATTTTCAAGCCGCTCTACGAACGCCTCGACCACAACTACCTCAACGACATCCCGGGCCTCGAAAACCCGACCAGCGAAGTGCTGGCCAAGTGGATCTGGAATGAACTGAAACCGCTGTTGCCGGAACTCAGCGCGATTCGCATCCATGAGACCTGCACCAGCGGCTGCATCTATCGCGGCGAATAAGCCGGCGATGTAAAAAACCACCCTTGCGGTGGTTTTTTTATGCCGGAGACTCCCTTACAGTCGTGGCCTCTTGTACAGGAAGCGCTGCGATGCCAACCCATATCCGCCCCGCTACCGTCGACGATATCGCCGCAATTGAAGCGATCGTCCACGCCGCCTACTCCCCTTACATCCAGCGAATCGGGCGCAAGCCAGGGCCGATGCTGGATGACTATCGCCAGCAGGTCGCTGCCGAACGGGTGCATGTGCTGGAGAGTGTGGGCCAGGTCTGCGGCTTTGTCGTACTGATTCATCACGATGAGTACCTGCTGCTGGATAACCTGGCCGTCGACCCCGGTGCCCAGGGCTTGGGTTACGGGCGCCTGTTGCTGGGCTTCGCGGAAGGCCAGGCCAGGCATGGCTCCATCCGTCTCTACACCAATGAAGCGATGACCGAAAATATCGCGCTGTACACCCGCAAAGGCTATGTGGAAACCCACCGGGCCGAGGAAAACGGCTTGCGTCGGGTCTACATGCAAAAAGACCTCACCGCCTCGCACTGAAGGAGCTCCCATGGAAAACACCTGGCTGGCCCAGGCCAAGCGCCTGCAAGCATTGGCCTCCACGGGGCTGCACTTCTGCACCGATGACTTCGAGCGCGAGCGCCTTGAGGAAATCGCCCAGATTGCCCACAGCATGCTGGCGCAATTGGGCGAAGTACCGCTGGAGCGCATCACCGGGCTGGTGCCGGATTTTGCCAAACGTTATTCGACGCCCATGATTGATGTGCGGGGCGCAGTGATTGACGGTGACCGGATCCTGTTGGTCCGCGAGCTCACGGATGGCTGCTGGGCATTGCCCGGCGGTTATGCGGATATTGGTTTGTCGGCGGCTGAAAACATCGTCAAGGAAATTCGCGAAGAGGCCGGGCTGACGGTCACGGCCAAGGCGCTGTACAGCGTCACCCACAAGGCCAAAGGCTTGTACCGGCCGGATATCCGGGACTTCTACAAACTCTACTTTCTGTGCGAACGGGTTGATCAACTGGCGCCGGCGGCCGGTTTCGAAACCACCGAAGTTGGCTTCTTCAGCCTGGACGATCTGCCGCCGCTGTCCCGTGGCCGCACCATTGAAAGCGACCTTGAGGCCGCTTTTGCCTTTCATCGCGGGCAGACCACTCACACCCTGTTCGATTGAATCACGGGTGATCCAATTTGTATCACCCTGCACCGCTTTCGCGCCTGAGTGGGCAGAAAGACCAATCCCGCCTGCGTGTTTCCCCTGTTTGGCTATAAATACTGTGCAACCTGCACAGTCCTGACCGTGCGCCCGTCACTGCCTGGCACTTGGCACGACGGGTGCAATAGGCCTGCGTCACTCATTCAGGGAGAACGGCACATGACGCAGAACGAACCGGGCAATGACTACCCTCTCAGCGAGGTGCCCATGCATGCCCGCAAAGGCCTGGCCTCCACCGCCATGGTGCTGCTGGGCTTTACCTTTTTTACCGCGACCATGTTCGCCGGCGGCAAGCTGGGGGTGGCCTTCAGCTTTACCCAGATGCTCGGCGTCGTGGCCCTGGGTAACCTGCTGTTGGGTATCTACGCCGCAGGCCTGGGTTACATCGCGTTCAAGAGCGGTTTGAATTCAGTATTGATGGGGCGTTTCTGCTTCGGTGAAGTGGGCAGCAAGCTGAGCGACTTGATTCTCGGTTTTACCCAGATCGGCTGGTACGCCTGGGGCACCGCCACCGCAGCCGTAGTACTGGGCAAGTATTTCGAGTTGAGCCAGGGCAGCGTACTCGGGCTGATGGTGCTGTTTGGCATGGTGTTCTGCGCGACGGCCTACGTGGGCTATCGCGGGTTGGAGATTCTGTCCTACATCGCCGTGCCGGCCATGGGTATTTTGTTGTTTCTGTCGATGTGGGTCGCCACCGTCAAGGTCGGCGGGCTCGATGGACTGCTGGCAGTGGTGCCGACCGGTGAGCTGGACATGTCCACGGCTATCACGCTGGTGTTCGGCACCTTTGTCAGCGGCGCGACCCAGGCTACCAACTGGACGCGGTTCTCACGCTCGGCCAGGGTCGCGGTGCTGGCCAGCCTGATCGGCTTCTTTATCGGCAACGGCTTGATGGTGTTGATCGGTGCCTATGGCGCCATCGTCTACCAGCAGCCCGACGTGGTCGAAGTGTTGCTGCTACAAGGCTTCGCCATGGCGGCCATGGCGATGCTGTTGCTGAATATCTGGAGCACCCAGGACAACACCATCTACAACTTCGCCGTCGCCGGCTGCAACCTGCTGCGCACCAAGCGCCGCAAAACGGTGACCCTGGCCGGTGCGGTGATCGGCACCCTGCTGGCGTTGCTGGGCATGTACGACATGCTGGTGCCCTACCTGATCCTGCTGGGCACGGTGATCCCACCGATTGGCGGGGTGATCATGGCGGATTTCTTCTATCGCTACCGCGGCCACTATCCGCGCCTGGCCGATACACGCCTGCCGGCCTTCAACTGGCCAGGGCTGATCGCCTATGCCGTGGGTACGGTGCTGGCCTTTCATTCACCCTGGGTGGCGCCATTGGTGGGGATCGTGGCGGCGTCCCTGACCTACATCGTGCTGACCAGCGTATTGCGGGTGCGGGCACCTTTGGCTGACGTCCAGGCATGAGCCTGACAATCGCCGACGTGTTGGCCTTGCCCGGCCTTGAATCGATGTGCCTGCGGGCCGGGGAAGCCGGCCTGGAGAACACGGTGCGCTGGCCCTATGTCGCAGAAAACAGCGGGATCGCCGAATGGGTGCTGGGGGGCGAACTGGTGTTCGTCACCGGCATCAATCACCCACGGGACGAGGCCAATCTGTTGGTGCTGCTGGACGAAGCCTGTCAGCGCCAGGTCGCCGGCCTGGTGATCCTCACGGGGCCGGACTATATCCAGGCGATTCCCCAGCGTTTGCTGGAAGCGGCGCAAGCGGCGGGCATGCCGCTGATCGAACAGCCTTACTCGTTGAAGATGGTACTGGTGACCCAGGCCATCGGTTCGGCGTTGATCCAGTCGCAGCAGTTGGGGCGCTCGCGACACGATGTGCTGGAGCGCCTGCTGGCCGGTGATTATCAATCCCTGGATTTGCTGCTGCACCGCGCTGCGCAGTTGGACATGCCGCTGGCCGGCCATTGGCAACTCGTCCAGTTGCAACTGGACGGCAGCGACGCGCTGTTTGCCCAAGGTGAGGCGCCAGTGGTCGAGGCGCAGCTTGCCCGACAACACGATGCGATTACCCGCCGTCTGCGCCAGTTTTCTGCGCAGCATCCGTCGCGCCCGCCCGTGCTGGGGCGTGCCGGACAATGGACGTTGCTGCTGCCTGCGATAGACGCGGGTGCGGCATTGGCCAACCGTCAGTTGTTGGCGGGTTGGTTGAAGGCACTGAATCTGCGCCTGGCACCGTTGAAACTGTTTATCGGCCTGAGTGCTGCCGCGCACCCACCCGCGCGCCTGGCCCAGGCCCTGGATGAGGCGCGCCAGGCATTGGCCGCTGCGCGACGGTTCAGTGAACGCGCCGGGCTGTGTGTCTACGATGAGTTGGGCGTGCTCAAGCTGCTCAGTGGCGTACGTGATCGCGCCCTGCTCGATCAGTTCCTCAACGAACGCCTGGGGCCGCTGCTGCGCCACGACCTGCACCATGGCCCAAGCCTGATGCCGACCCTGGAGGCCTGGTTCCACGAGAATGGTAACCTTGTGGCCGCAGCCCAACGGCTGGCGGTTCACCGCAACACCCTGACGCATCGCGTCCAGCGTATCGAAGCCCTGTGCGGGCTGACGCTGGACAATGCTTATGACCGCCTGGACATCGGCATCGCGCTGATGATCTGGCGGCTGTCTGCCTGACTGTTTTTTGCCAAGAGGAACTTGCCCATGCACATCATCAACGCCCGCCTGCGCAACCGTGAAGGCCTGCATGATCTGCACCTGGAACACGGCCGGATCGCCAGCATCACCCAACAAGGCGCTGCCCCCCTGGCAGGCCCCGACGACCTGGACGCCGCCGGCAACCTGGTGGTCCCGCCTTTCGTCGAGCCGCACATTCACCTCGATGCCACCCTGACCGCCGGCGAGCCGCGCTGGAACATGAGCGGCACCCTGTTTGAAGGCATCGAGTGCTGGGGCGAGCGCAAGGCCACCATCACCCTGGAAGACACCAAGACCCGCTCCAAAAAAACCATCCAGACCCTGGCCGCCCATGGCATCCAGCATGTGCGCACCCATGTCGACGTCACCGACCCGGACCTCACCGCGCTCAAGGCCATGCTTGAAGTACGCGAGGAAAGCGGCCACCTGATCGACCTGCAAATCGTCGCGTTCCCCCAGGAAGGCATCGAGTCCTACCGCAATGGCCGCGAGCTGATGGAAGAGGCCATTCGCCTGGGCGCCGACGTGATCGGCGGCATCCCGCACTTTGAATACACCCGTGACCAAGGGGTGAGTTCGGTGAAGTTCCTGATGGACCTGGCCGAACGCACCGGTTGCCTGGTCGATGTGCATTGCGACGAAACCGACGACCCACACTCGCGCTTTCTTGAAGTGCTGGCCGAAGAGGCCCGCAGCCGCGACATGGGCGCCCGCGTGACCGCCAGCCACACCACGGCCATGGGCTCCTACGACAATGCTTACTGCGCCAAACTCTTCCGCCTGCTGGGGTATTCGGGCATCAGCTTTGTCTCCTGCCCTACCGAAAGCATCCACTTGCAGGGCCGCTTCGACACTTTCCCCAAACGCCGCGGCGTGACCCGGGTCAACGAACTGCTGGAGGCTGGCATGAACGTCTGCTTCGGCCAGGACTCCATCGTCGACCCTTGGTATCCCTTGGGTAACGGCAACATTTTGCGGGTGCTGGAAGCCGGGTTGCATATCTGCCACATGCTTGGCTACCGCAACCTGCAAAGTGCCCTCGACCTGGTCACCGACAACAGCGCCCGGGCGATGGCTCTGGGGGATCGTTATGGCCTGGAACCGGGACGCCCGGCGAACCTGTTGATCCTGTCTGCAGACAGCGACTATGAAGTGATTCGCAGCCAGGGCTTGCCGTTGTATTCGATTCGCGCGGGCAAAGTGTTGATGAAACGCCAGCCGGCGCAGGTGGAGTTTTTGTAGGCTCATACGATTGAATCTATATCGAGGGTTTGTGGCTTTCCCCAGCCATCATCCGATTGTGGCGGGATGCTCGCCACTTGGGTGAGTACGCGATTTTGCGGGTGAGCGAACCAGCGTTTCAGGCTGGATTGCAGGGTTGGGGATGAAGCGTGGCTGCCGTAGACGTCGCGGGCCTGGAGGCGGCGCCAGCGGAGGGTTGCCAGGCGGTCGCGACTACTTTGCAGACGATCAGCTTCGATGCTCAAGGCCTGGATATCTTCATAACCACGCTGATTGGTCGGTCGATAGCGGTCCAGTTCTCGTTTTTTCTCCCGCAGTTGTTGCCGCATGCTGATCAGCGCTTTTTCGATCAGCTCAAATTCACTCGCAGTCACCAGTGTTCCGTCGGCGTCCACGGTTTGCTGCCAGCGGCGTAACGTCGCCCAGGCTGCCGGGATGTAGCTTGCGGTCATAAAGTGCTGCTTGTATTGGACTAGCTGCTTGATCAGGTTGGCCCGGTCCGGCATATCACCGCTGAGTTGAATCGCGCGATTGCATGCAGCTTCTTCGATCGACTCACACCCGGGGTTCCACAATATTGAAGACTGTGTGCCGTCGGGCAAGGCAATCGGCATGAAATGCTGCTGGGAGCCGTGATGCTGATAGGCGTTCCCGCCCACCCGCACCAACCCAAGTGCGAACAGCAGGCCAGCAGGTGCAGGATTGCTGAACAGGGTAACAAGCCCGGGAATCCAGAGTTTGGCAGTTGTGTTCATCCAGGGTGCCGGGACGCTGGGTACCGGGTCGTTATGATTGACGATGCGGTGATGCACCAAAGATGAAGCACCGTCAGTGAACTCAGAGTCGGCAACGCGGGGAGCGCCATAGGTGTAAAGAAGGATGTTGCGGTCGTAACCTGGAATTCGCCTAAGAGACTCTGCCAGCAGCAGTGCTATGGCGCCGCCGAGACTATGGCCACAAATTATGATGCGCTGGCCTATGTAGAACCGGTCGAGGTAATGCAGCGCAAAATCACGCATCGCCCGATACGCGCCATAAAAGCCCTCATGAACCTTACCAACACCCTCGACAAAAGCGACCTGGTGAGCATTGGCATCCCTCAGCCCATCGGAACGGCTTGCAGTGCCCCGCACTGCGATCAGGATCACATGGTCGTGATGGCTGATAAACGCCTGAGTATCAGTGCCATTCTCCTCGTCATCAAAAAAATGCAGCTTCGCTGGGTGGGCCGGGGACTCTCCTTGCTCCGATCGATTTTGCTCATACAACTCAGGATCAAAAGGCAACACCTCGAATCGTTGCGAGTACGGCACGTCTTCATACACGGGATAAAAGTGTTCCACCTGGTCGGAATCGAACTTCCAAGCCTCCTGATAGCCCGACAGTTGTTCGGAAAAAAAATTGCCCACACTGGGCTCTATGGGAAAGCTGACCTGGTCCATCGGCGGAGTCGACGGTTCCTGCCCAAAATCGCAATAACTCAAGGTAGCCATAAGCGCCAACTGATAAAGGTTCAAGGCACAGAACTGGTCTTCAATCGACAACAACGGGCGTAACGCACGCAGCGGCCTTACCTCCAGCACAGTGTGCAGGTCAGGAAATAAAACCAGCCCTGTCAGCTTGGGCTGAGGGGGGCCAAACCCAAGTTCAGCCAGCATGCGGAGCGCATGCCGCGGTGGTCGATGGGTTCTGGGCGCCAAGGGAGGCAAATGAGCAGTGTGCAAGACCAAGTCACTGACCTCGACTTGATAGAATTTGCCTGTTTCCCGCCCTGCCGGGTTTCGCTCGACGCGCTCCCCGTCTACACGTGAAAACCGCGTCTGTTCGGCTCGTACCTGAAGCTCGGTGATAGGCAGTGGATAACAACCACGCGTTTGCAACGTTGCGTAGTAATCCCCGCTCATTTCATATGGCGCATCGAAGATCAGAACCACAGGCCCTCGATATGGGTTGTCCAACTTTGCGAAACCGTTTCCATCCAAACGACCTGCATATTGTTGACCTGTGCTGTCAAAAACCTTGTACGCAAGACCCCCATAAGCGTTTCCGTCACCTGATTCGTCCACAAGACAAAAACTCAGCCAACATCCACGCACTGCACAAGCCGGCATTTTCCCGCTGAAAAAGGGTTGTTTCCATTCTGTAAGCGCCATCGCTGAATATCCTTATTCAGTAAAAGTTAAAGATAAGTACGCTCCCCATCAGATTTCCCCAAACACGAGCCTCACTGTTTTGCCGTTCAACTCATCACGCTGCACACGACCACCCGTTGCTGTCGTTGGCGGCAGTCCTCTTGCATCCACCAGGTTGCATTGAAATACGTTATCAGTCGCCTGCGTTGGCCCTGCCGGCCTGAGTAACCACTGACAGGCCCCCGGCACCTCCAAGGTACCTTCCCCCGGCATTCGAGACATATGGGGTTCAACCCAATCATGCACACCGATAAACGCAAAATCCCCCCCACTGTCCGACAAGTGCTCAGCCGACTTCGCATAGACATCAAACGTCATGTAACGCAGCACTAACGGACACCCGTTCACCGTCTCCGTCAGAGGCAACTCGAAGCTCGCCCGATTCGCCACCGACTTCTCAAGAGCGTCGAATATCTTGATCTCTGGCAGATCACCTGGACGCCATCGTAAAGTGCAAGTCTCACCTGTTCCGGGGACGTAAGTTGCATCGCCTCTGAGTCTGTAATTCGCCGGCAAATCGACCTCCAAAGTGAAACTATCAGCAGGCTTCATCACACAACCGGAAACACCCAGCACACTGCAAACGAATACCCCTCGCCACACGCCCGACATAAATCCCCTACGCATCCTGCTGCTCCCGCTCCACCCGACGCCACTCCCCAACCACCCGCTGAAAATGATCCTCCGCCACTTCCCCACGCATCGGCTGCCATCGAATAAGCACGTCCCCAGTGGCTTCCAACAACCGCCGCACCACCAAAAACTCCAGCTGTTCCGGCCTGTCCCATTGCCAGGCCCGCGCTTGCTCCAGCACCTGCGCCAACCAGACTCTCGGGTCTTGAAACTCAACCAGTGCGCTCAACGCCTCGCTGTACTCGGCCAGCAGGTAACGCAGGATATTGGCTTGCAGAATCACTCCCGCCTGGGGATTCGGCACCTCCAGCCACGGCGCAGGATCGGGTACCGGATACGCCCCCGGAGCCGGGTTATCGACACAACTCCAACGCTCACCCTGCCAGTAACACACGCCGATCAGCGGCCCGAGAAAAACAGGCCAGTCCCGAGCAGGCAGGTGAACCAAGGCCCGCGCCAAGGTGCGGTTATCGTGGAAGCGGTACAGCGCCTGACTGCCCGCCGTTCCCACCACCAACCTGTCGCGCCAGTGCCGGGTAACACCCGATAAATCATCACCAGCCAGGCTGCCCAACCAGCCCCAATTACGCTGGGGGTTTTGCAGCAAACCCACCAATGCGGGCTCGCTGACATGGTCGAGCAACAGGAGCATCGGCCCATCCGCTGCCATTTCCGATGCGACGGTTTCACCATAGAGGCAGCGATACTCAGCGACCGTGCGTGTCGCCAGCAGTACCCCACGCGCATCGCTTTCACCCTGTAGAACCAGGCACAGCCGGCGCCCTGCCTGCTGCTGTTCAGCCATCCACTGGCCAGGCGCGATCTCCATCAAGCCGCCCTCCCCGTGGATTCGCACAGGCCTTCACGGCAGCGCTCGCACACTGGACAGAAGTCCGCATCCAGTCTTCTGGCCAGCTCCATGACTACGCCTTGGATAACCGAAACCTTCGGCCCATCCGCTGCAAATGCGGACGAAGCAGCCACGTCACCCGGTCCAACTGGGTTGGCTGTGCGAATCACGGCAGGCGCACCGCCCAACGTGATCGGCCGACTGCTGAAAATCCCGCCAGCCTGAATCAGCAAATGCTCACCACCGGCCTTGAAGCTCAACTGCGCACCGGCATCGATAACCAGGTTGGCCCCCGCCTTCAGATGGACCTGTTGCCCCGCTTCGATCACCAGGGTCTGGCCGACAAGGGTCTGGCTGTTGCCCTGCACGTGCAAGTGATCATCAGCCCCAAGCCGAACCTTGCGGTCGCCGGCGATGCTGCGGTGTTCCTCGTCTTCCAGGGTGGTGGCACTCAAGCCGTGGATGGTTTCCCGACGTTCGCCCACCACCTCCAGCCGACTGTCGTGGCCGACCTGCTGCTCCAGATCGCGTTGGGCGCGCAGGTAGATGAGTTCCTGGCCGCTGCGGTCCTCGAGGTGCAGCTCGTTGGCCCCCGTCCCGCCCGGCGAACTGCGGCTGCGTAGCACACTGCGGGTCTTGTGTTGGGGCAACGGATAGGCAACAGGCTGCAAGGTATTGGGCAGGCAACCATTGATCACTGGCCGGTCTGGATCACCTTCCAGGAACGTCACCAGTACCTCCATGCCCACACGCGGGATCATCACCGCGCCATAGCTGTCACCCGCCCATCCGGACGCCACACGCACCCAGCAGCTGCTCTTGTCGTCGTGCTGGTCCAGGCGGTCCCAATGAAAGCGAATTTTCACCCGGCCGTGAGCGTCGCAATGCACGTCTTCACCCTCGGGCCCGGTGACGGTTGCGGTCTGGCTGCCGCTGATACGCGGTTTGACGTGCTTGAGCGGCGGGCGGTAAGCGGCGCGCCAGGGCGTTGCGGTAAATCGATTGCGATAGCCGTGGAATGCCTCGACATCCACCACCGCCTCCTCCAGCACCTGCGGTTGATAGCCTTCGTGACGCACGCCGGTGATCAGCCACAAGTCATTACAGGTGCGGTCCGGATGGCCGCGCAGTTCCAGGAAATGCCCGCTGCGCAAAGCCGGCTGGTCACTGCGGCCCAGGGCCCGATGACGGTCGCGTTGATGACGTTCCAGGCCACGCCGGGCCAACTGCGAACCTCGCAGATGCCCCGTGAATCCCGCAGGGTATTGATAGTCTTCAAGTGCCGGGAAAGATCCGGCCTGCTCCTGCAAGCGCAGCGACGGATGTTCGAAGTCGTAGTCACGCCGAACAACCTGAGCACTGCGCGTGGCCAGGCGCACATCGAAACGCTGGATCACCAGCGTTTCGGCAGCCGGGCCTCCGGCCGGGCAGTAGCGTTGCGCCGGCAAACGACGAAACACCGTCTGGTCATCACCCAACACCAGTACATGGGCGTCTGCACTGTGGCGAAAGTGGTAGTGAATGCCCTCTTCCTCGCACAGCCGCTGGATAAAGTGCAGGTCGGTTTCCGCGTATTGCACACAGAACGTACGCGGTGGGTAAACCACCGGCCCCAGTTCGAAGGTATAGGCATCAGCAAGGATGCCGTGCTGCTCAAGCACTGCCGCGATAATTTGCGGCACGCTGCGCTGCTGGAAAATCCGCTGGTCGCAACGATGGGCCAGGTACGCCACGCGCGGCGCAAGGGTGAGGTGGTAGCGGGTCAGCCGCTGCCCCGGGCCTTCCCGGCCAATGCTGTAGATTTGCCCGTGCAGGCCTTCACCGGGCTCGCCAAAATCCAGATAGGCCGGTTGGTGAAGTAACTTCTCCAGATCCAGGCTGGGGTTTTCACTGACCCACTGCACTTCAATAAAAAAAGGCTGGTCAATCGTTTCGCTGCCTTTAAAAGCCAGCACCTGAAATGCCTGGTTCATTCCTGCAACGACCAGTTTGAAACGTGACGAAACAAGCGTATTGAACATCCGTTGTTACCCGCCATTCATTGTCGAGCTGAAATAACTTCTCCCGTAAAACGCAGATAAAGCCACTCAATTCGAAGCCGATAAAAAGTGCCTGAACCCCAGGAATACTAGCGATTTCAGGCGAAATTCGGCCGCTTCAAAATAAAAAAGAAGATTCGCACACCGATATTGGAAGGGTCTTTTATAAATACAGAAATGCAGTTAAACAGCCAGTACTGACTAACGGGAATACTCTTACACCACCATTCACCAGAGCTGCTTATTTATAGAGAAACAGCTGACAAAGATGATTAAGCCCGCCACTGCCTTTTTCAAACTTCCTGCAGCCGCGCAGTCCCGAACAGGCTAACGCTCAGCAACTCACCCGGCTCTGCTTGCAACCGTACGGGTGCGGTACCGCCCGGCATCACCACCGCCACCTGACCCGCCGTCACCCATCCTACAGACCAGGCGGCGCATGCCACCGCACTGGCGCTGGTCCCGGAGGACGCCGTGGGCCCCTCACCACGCTCAAACACTCGCGCGATCACGCGATTGCCTGAATCCCGGGCGACCCATTGCAGGTTGACCCCGGAAATACAAGGTTGGCCGGCCCCGGCAGGTGGTGCGAAAGCAATCGCCCTCAGCGGATCGAACCAGGCTGATCGATGCAGCTGGGCGTTGTCCGGCAACGCTGACGCGTCCTGTACCAGCGTCACACAATGCGGGTTGCCCACACGCACAAACTGGCTGTGATTCCACTCGGGGTTGAGCGCAGCCAGTGGCGAAACATGGCTCACCTCAGTTCCCTCAAGCGAGACCGCGCCCACACCAACAGCCCCTACCGCCAAAGGCCCGAACTCGGGACGCCCCAGCGCCAGCCAAAAGCCTTGCACCTGTTCGTACTCCGCCGGCTCAACCCGCGTAACCACCGGCGACAGTGCGTCTGTCTTGTCGTGATGCACCCGCAACTCACAGCCTTGCGCCATCAATCCCTGGTCGGTCAACGACTGGGCGAAGATCGTCAGGCCATTGCCACTGCGTTCGGCCAGGGAACCGTCGGTGTTGACGATCAACAGGTCAAAAGGCGGCGCGGCCTGGAACGGCCCCACCAACAAGCCGTCACAGCGATGCGCCTTGGCCTCTGCCGGGCGCGGCAACTCATCCCAACCGCACTCGGCGGCAATCGCCGCCAATGCCCAAACACCTCGGGTGCCAGCGGCCAAGTCGGCACGGTCCGGCACGTCGATACCCTTGCTGCGTAAATGCTCCGGGCTCACTACGCCGTAGATATTGCCGCGGGCGTCATAGAAAACGCTCATTGCGCTGCCCGCATGAAAATCCGTACCACCTCTTCCAGGTGCTTGCGCATCGCCTGTCGCGCACCCTCCACGTCTCGCTGTTCCAGTGCATCGAGGATCTTGCGGTGCTCGTCTTCCGAGCGATGGGGCATGTCGTCCGAGGTGTAATGCGCCTGCAACCGCTGGAACATGCTGCCGTAACGATGCCCCAGCAAGTGCGCAATCATCAACGCATACGCCGGATTGCCCGAGGCCTGGGCGATGCGAATGTGAAACAGGCGATCGCCCGGATGGGTATGGGAGCCGTCGCGGTTGTCCTGCACATTACGCTCGAAGGCCTCGCGGATCCCCGCCAGCTCTTCGTCGGTGGCATGTTTGGCGGCCAGGGCGGCGGCTTCCGGCTCAATCAGGCGACGGGCCTGGAGCAGGGAAAACGGTGGAATCTCGGCATTGAAGTCGACGTGCAGGTTGAGTTCCGGATCGAACTCTTTCCATTGATCCCGGGTGGCCTGGGCCATCACCGGTTCCTGGCTGACTGTCGGTTGCACGGGTTCACACACCAGCACGCCGTTGCCCACCCGCACATCTACCAGGCCGATCACCTCCAGGGCAATCATCGCCTCACGCACGGAAGCGCGACTCACGCCCAACAGTTTGGCGAGTTCACGCTCAGCGGGAAGTCGACTGCCCGGCGGAAATTCTCCGCTGTCGATCAACGCTCGCAACTGGTCGGCAATCTGTCGATAAAGACGTTGGTTATCAATTACTTGAAATGGCATCTAGGCTCAGCTCGATTCATGCACAGCACGGTCAAAGCGATCAACCCGCAAAAAAGCCGCTTGTTGACCGGGATGACCCATGCTAAAAATTGGATCAATGGCCTGACCATTGGATCGTTTCCAGTGTGCTGATCATAGCAAACCCACCAGGGTTCGCTATGCCGCAGATGCAGGTGTTTCACGCCCTCAATGGCCTGACCATTGAGCCAATAACAATAATCAAGGGAGTCTGTCATGGACCTCACCGGTAAACGCGTGCTGATCACCGCCGCCGCCCAGGGCATTGGCCGCGCCAGCGTCGAAGCCTATCTGACGGCAGGGGCCGAAGTGATTGCAGCCGACATCAATCAACAGGCGCTCGCCGGCTTGCCGGGTGCGCAAACGGTGGTGCTGGATGTCACCGACGCCAGCGCCATCCAACGCCTTGCCGCCGAGATCGGCCCTCTGGACGTGCTGTTCAACTGCGCAGGCGTGGTGCATGCCGGCAATATCCTCGAATGCCCGGAAAGCGACTGGACGTTTGCCCTGGACCTGAACGTCACCGCCATGTACCGCATGATCCGCGCGTTTCTGCCGGGGATGCTGGCGGCGGGCGGCGGCTCGATCATCAACATGTCGTCGGTGGCCTCCAGCCTCAAGGGCGTGCCCAACCGCTTTGCCTATTGCGCCAGCAAGGCGGCCGTCATCGGCCTGACCAAATCCGTCGCGGCCGACTTTGTCACCCAGCGCATCCGCTGCAACGCTATCTGCCCGGGCACCGTGGAGTCGCCTTCGCTGCAGCAACGCATCGTCGAACAAGCCCGCCATGAAGGCCGTCAACAGGACGAGGTGTACGCCGCCTTCACCGCGCGCCAGCCGATGGGACGCCTGGGCACGCCCCAGGAAATTGCCCAGCTGGCGCTGTACCTTGGCTCCGATGCCAGCGCGTTTACCACCGGCACCACCCAGATCATTGACGGCGGCTGGAGCAACTGACCGCCCACTTCCAATAAGAGGATTGCTCATGAAATTGCTGCGCTATGGTGAAAAAGGTCAGGAACGCCCGGCCCTGCTTGACGCTGATGGACGTCTGCGTGACCTGTCCGCCCACATCAGTGATATCGCCGGTGACGCCCTGCTCCCGCAAAACCTCGCTCGCCTGCAAGAACTCGACCCCGCGAGCCTGCCCCTGGTACCGGGAAATCCGCGTTTGGGCGCCTGTGTCGGCCAGGTAGGAAAATTCATCTGCATCGGCCTGAACTACGCCGATCACGCTGCCGAAACCGGCGCCCCCATCCCTGACGAACCGATCATCTTCAACAAGTGGACCAGCGCCATCGTCGGCCCCAACGACACCATCGAAATCCCCCGCCACTCCACCAAGACCGACTGGGAAGTGGAGTTGGGCGTGGTGATCGGCCAGGGTGGCCGCTACATCGAGGAAAGCCAGGCCATGCAGCACGTGGCCGGCTACTGCGTGATCAACGATGTCTCCGAGCGCGAGTTCCAGCTGGAACGCGGCGGCACCTGGGACAAGGGCAAGGGCTGCGACACCTTCGGCCCGCTCGGCCCCTGGCTGGTCAGCCGCGATGAGATCGCCGACCCGCACCAACTGTCGATCTGGCTGGAAGTCGACGGCCACCGCTACCAGAACGGCAACACCCGCACGATGATTTTCCAAATCCCCAAACTGATCAGCTACCTCAGCCAGTTCATGAGCCTGCAACCGGGGGATGTGATTTCCACCGGCACCCCGCCCGGTGTCGGCCTGGGGATCAAGCCCACGCCGGTCTACCTCAAACCCGGGCAAAAAATCCGCCTGGGTATCGAAGGCCTCGGCGAACAGAACCAGACCACGGTCGACGCCTGACAAGAGACTAGGAGCCGTTCATGACTACCATTACCGCGATTCGCGTCGAAGATATCCGCTTTCCTACGTCCCAGTCCCTGGACGGTTCCGACGCCATGAACCCGGACCCGGACTACTCGGCCGCCTATGTGATTTTGCAGACCGACAACCCGGCCCTTGAAGGCCATGGCCTGACCTTCACCATCGGCCGTGGCAACGAGATTTGCTGCGCGGCGATCCAGGCCATGCAGCCGCTGCTGGTGGGCTTGACCCTGGAATGGATCGCCGAAGACATGGGCCGCTTCTGGCGGCATGTCACCAGTGACAGCCAGTTGCGCTGGATCGGCCCGGACAAGGGCGCAATCCACCTGGCCACCGGCGCGATCGTCAATGCCGCGTGGGACTTGTGGGCCAAGGCCGAAGGCAAACCCCTGTGGCGCCTGGTCGCCGACATGAGCCCGGAACAGCTGGTGCGCTGCATCGATTTCCGCTACATCACCGACTGCATCACCTCCAGCGAAGCCCTGGCCTTGCTGCGCCAACGCGCCGAAGGCAAGGCTGAACGCCTGGCCGACCTGCAAGCCAATGGCTACCCCTGCTACACCACCTCCGCCGGCTGGCTCGGTTACGGCGACGAAAAGCTGCGCAGGCTGTGCCAGGAAGCGGTGGATGCCGGCTTCAACCACGTCAAGCTCAAGGTCGGCCACGACTTGCAGGATGACCTGCGGCGCGTACGCATCGCCCGCGAAGTATTGGGCCCGGACCGCCAATTGATGATTGACGCCAACCAGGTGTGGGAAGTCGACACCGCCATCGATTGGGTGCGCGAATTGGCGTTTGCCAAGCCGTGGTTCATCGAGGAACCCACCAGCCCCGACGATATCGAAGGCCATCGCAAGATTCGCCTGGGCGTGGCGCCGGTCAAGGTCGCCACCGGCGAGATGTGCCAGAACCGGATCATCTTCAAGCAATTGATCATGCGCGAAGCCATCGACGTGGTGCAGATTGACGCCTGCCGCCTGGGCGGGGTCAACGAGGTGCTGGCGGTGATGCTGATGGCGGCCAAATATGGCCTGCCCGTGTGCCCGCATGCCGGCGGTGTCGGGCTTTGCGAGTACGTGCAGCACCTGTCGATGATCGACTACCTGTGCATTGCCGGCACCCACGAAGGCCGGGTGATCGAGTATGTCGACCATTTGCACGAGCATTTCGAGGAACCTTGCGTGGTGCGCGGTGCGGCCTATCTGCCGCCGAAGGCGCCGGGCTTTTCGATCCAGATGAAAGCCGCGTCCCGGGAGCAATACCGCCACCGGCCGTGAGCTGAACCGCAATTTGAATGGACGGAGCACAATAACAATGTCGTCCCCATCACCTTTGAGGCTCGATGCGCACCAGCATTTCTGGCGCTACCGGGCCGCTGATTATCCGTGGATCGGTACGGCTGAGGCTGACCTGCGGCGGGACTTTCTCCCACAGGACTTGCGGCCGTTGCTCGACGCTGCCGACCTGGATGGCTGCATTGCCGTGCAAGCCCGCGCCGGTGAGCAGGAAACCGACGCGCTGCTGGAAATGGCGCGGCAGCACCCATGGATACTCGGCGTCGTCGGCTGGGTCGACCTGTGCGACCCACGCCTGGAACAGCACCTGGAACAGTGGCGCGACGCACCGGGACTCAAGGGCTTTCGGCATCAGATTCAGGATGAGCCTACGCCTGCCAGCTTTATGGCCGACGCCAGGTTCTCCCGTGGCCTGCAGCACCTGCAGCAACAAGGCTACGTCTACGAGGTGCTGATCCGCTGCGCCGACCTCGACGCCGCGACAGCCCTGTGCCAGCGCCACGACCGGCATCATCTGGTGCTGGATCACCTGGGCAAGCCGGACATCGCCAACGGCCCCGTCGGTTGGGCCGAACACCTGGCGCCACTGGCCGCCCTGCCCCACGTCAGTTGCAAGCTGTCGGGCCTGCTCACCGAAGCCGGGCCCGAGC
>NZ_JACARK010000053.1:0-33201 GCF_013386655.1 Pseudomonas sp. K5002
CAGCCAGCGCGCTGCTCCAGCCAGTTGAAGGCGCGTTCGCGCCAACCTTCTCGCGCACTCAACGCCAGGGCCGCGTGAGCCAGTACCGCAAGGTTCAAGGCCACCAGCAATCCAGCCCACACCCACTCATCCGTGAAGCGCGCGGTGACCCGGTTCAACTCGGCCCAGGTGCCGATCGAGCAGGCCGCCACGGCGCCCAGCAATGGCAACAACAACGCAACCCGGGCCGTGCGCACGCGGCCACCCAGCAGCAGCGTGCCCAGCAGGATAATCCCGCCAACCCCCAGCCACAGCGGCCAGTACGGCACATTGGTCACCGGGCCGGCGAGCACGCCCTTGTCCTGGCGGTCCGCATCAAACAGGCCCCAGTAACCACCCACCGCCCCTTCACTGGCACGTTTCCACGGCTGGTCAAAGGCTTCGATCAGGTTGTAGTGCCAGCCATTGGCTTCGGCCATGGCCACGAACCCGCGCATGAATTTCGCTTCGTTGACCCGGCTCGGCACCGCCGTTTCCCGCTGGCGGCCTTCGCTCGGCCAGCCGGTCTCGCCGATCATCACGTCCTTGGGGGCGAACTTGTTGCCGAAGGTCTGGCGCACATCGCCCACGTGCTTGAGCGCCTGGTCGATGCCCGAGGGGTCATCTTCCCAGTAAGGCAGCAGGTGGATGGTCAGGAAGTCCACGGCCGGGGCGATTTCCGGGTGTTGCAGCCAGAACTCCCACACATCGGCGTAGGTGACCGGTTGCTTGATATGGTCCTTGACGTGATGGATCAGCTTGACCAACTGCCCGGCGGTGACTTCCTTGCGCAGCAGGGTTTCGTTGCCGACGATCACCGAGGTGACGACGTCGGGGTTGGCATTGGCCGAAGCGATCAGTGCCTCGACTTCCTTGGCGGTGGCCACCGGATCACTGCTGACCCATGCGCCGCTCATCAGCTTCAGGCCGTGTTTGCGTGCCAGTGCCGGCAAGTCTTCAAGGCCGGTCTGGGAGTAGGTGCGAATGCATTCGAAACGGGTGGCCAGCAACGCCAGGTCGGCGTCCATGCGCTCGGGGCGCAGTTTGAACGGCTGGTCGAACGGCGACTGGTCTTTGTCGAAGGGCGTGTAGGACGCACATTGCAGCTTGTGGCTGGCGCTGGCCACGTCCGGCAGCACCACCGGTTGGCCAAGGCCGTACCAATAGCCGCCGAGGGCCAGCACACCAAGGATCAGGGCAAATAAATAGGGCAGGAGCGGGAAACGTGCAGTCGCGGGCATGATCAGGCCGTCTGGGGGCAAAGGCGCGCATCTTACCCGGATTTGAGCCGTCCCAGTGGGGCCGCATAATTTTGACATGCAAAGTTCGGGCGGGATCGTCGGTGAATGTCCTACAAATCATCCTGCTGGCGATGTGATGTCGTTTCTTGCTTACCTGAGGTCGCAGTCAGAGCAGGTCGCTTGTGGCAGCAGGTTGATTATCGAAGTGTCAGCCCTCCACTGATGAGGCACCCACGTGATCGATGCGCGTGAAGGGGGCGCGGTGCACCACATAACAACAGGTTGACGTCGCTCGGCATCCGCCGGGCGCAGCACTTTCGGGGAAGCACTATGAAGATGCGACGACTCTTGGGCGCAGCTGCCACTCTGGTAGTTGCGATGAGCTCCACACTGGCCAGCGCCGACAGCAAAACCCTGAGCATCGGCTATGTGGATGGCTGGTCGGACAGTGTCGCCACCACCCACGTGGCGGCAGAAGTGATCAAGCAAAAGCTCGGTTATGACGTGAAACTGCAAGCGGTCGCCACCGGGATCATGTGGCAAGGCGTGGCCACCGGCAAACTCGACGCCATGCTCTCCGCCTGGTTGCCGGTGACCCACGGTGAATACTGGGCCAAGAACAAGGACAAGGTGGTCGACTACGGCCCCAACTTCAAGGACGCCAAGATCGGCCTGATCGTGCCTGAGTACGTGAAAGCCAAATCCATCGAAGACCTCAAGACCGACACCACCTTCAAGAACAAGATTGTGGGTATCGACGCCGGTTCAGGTGTGATGCTCAAGACCGACGAAGCAATCAAGGCCTATGGCCTGGACTACAAACTGCAAGCCAGTTCGGGCGCGGCGATGATCGCCGAGTTGACCCGTGCCGAAGACAAACAGGAATCCATTGCGGTCACCGGCTGGGTGCCACACTGGATGTTCGCCAAGTGGAAACTGCGTTTCCTGGACGACCCAAAAGGAATTTATGGTGCTGCTGAGACCGTCAACAGCATCGGCAGCAAAGGCCTGGAAAAGAAAGCCCCGGAAGTCGTGGCGTTCCTGAAGAAATTCCAGTGGGCCTCCAAGGATGAAATCGGCGAAGTCATGCTGGCGATCCAAGAGGGCGCCAAGCCTGAAGCGGCGGCCAAGGACTGGGTGGCCAAGCACCCTGAGCGCGTCGCCGAGTGGACTGCTAAGTAAGTCTCTTGTGGGCGCTGGCTTGCCTGCGATGCAGACGCCTCGGTGCACATGATGTATCGAGGTGATCCCATCGCGGGCAGCCCGGCTCCCACATTATTTCGCCCCCGCAATTATTCCTGCACCTTCAATATCCCTCGCTACACTCCTTCTACTACTAAGGTCGTCTGGAACCTGTTCCTCAGCCGCATACAGTGGATATGTTCCAATAATAAAAAGCTGTGCTGCGAGGATAAAAACAATGAACGACAGCATTTACCTCTCGATTCAAAACAGCCCGCGTTTCAAGGAGCTGGTTAGTAAAAGGGAAAGATTCGCCTGGATTCTCTCGGCAATCATGCTTGGGCTTTACTCCGCTTTCATTCTTCTGATTGCCTATGGGCCGCAAATACTGGGGGCCAAGATCAGCCCCGGTTCGTCCATCACGTGGGGGATCCCGATCGGGGTCGGGCTGATTGTGTCGGCCTTCGTCCTCACCGGCATCTATGTACGACGCGCCAACGGCGAATTCGACGACCTGAACAATGCGATTCTCAAGGAGGCTGCGCAATGATCGGTCGTCTATTGGCTGTACTCGGCGCTTCGGCCTTTGCACCTGCCGTTTGGGCGGCCGATGCACTGACCGGCGAAGTGCATAAACAACCGCTGAATATCGCAGCGATCCTGATGTTCGTGGCCTTCGTCGGCGCGACCTTGTGCATCACCTACTGGGCGTCCAAGCGCAACAAGTCGGCGGCCGACTACTATGCGGCCGGCGGCAAGATCACCGGGTTCCAGAACGGTCTGGCGATTGCCGGTGACTACATGTCGGCAGCCTCCTTCCTGGGGATTTCCGCGCTGGTGTTCACCTCCGGCTACGACGGCCTGATCTACTCGATCGGCTTCCTGGTGGGCTGGCCGATCATTCTGTTCCTGATCGCCGAGCGCCTGCGTAACCTGGGCAAATACACCTTTGCCGACGTGGCGTCCTATCGCCTGGGGCAAACCCAGATCCGCAGCCTGTCGGCCTGTGGCTCTTTGGTGGTGGTGGCGTTCTACCTGATCGCGCAGATGGTCGGCGCGGGCAAGCTGATCCAGCTGCTGTTCGGCCTGGATTATCACGTCGCGGTGATCCTGGTAGGCATCCTGATGTGCCTCTATGTGTTGTTCGGCGGCATGCTGGCGACCACCTGGGTACAGATCATCAAGGCAGTGCTGTTGCTGTCCGGTGCCTCGTTCATGGCGCTGATGGTGATGAAACACGTCAACTTCGACTTCAACATGCTGTTTGCCGAGGCGATCAAGGTTCACCCTAAAGGTGAAGCGATCATGAGCCCGGGCGGCCTGGTGAAAGACCCGATTTCGGCGTTCTCCCTCGGCCTGGCACTGATGTTCGGTACCGCCGGCCTGCCGCACATCCTGATGCGCTTCTTCACCGTGAGTGATGCAAAGGAAGCGCGCAAGAGCGTGCTGTATGCCACTGGCTTCATCGGCTACTTCTATATCCTGACCTTCATCATCGGCTTCGGCGCGATCCTGCTGGTCAGCACCAACCCGGCGTTCAAGGATGCTGCAGGTGCCTTGCTCGGCGGTAACAACATGGCGGCGGTGCACCTGGCCAACGCGGTGGGCGGCAGTATCTTCCTGGGCTTCATCTCGGCCGTGGCGTTTGCCACCATCCTGGCAGTGGTTGCCGGTTTGACCCTCGCGGGTGCTTCGGCGGTGTCCCATGACCTGTACGCCAGCGTGATCAAGAAAGGCAAGGCCAACGAGAAGGATGAGATTCGCGTATCGAAGATCACCACCATCGCCCTGGCAGTACTGGCGATTGGCTTGGGCATCCTGTTTGAAAGCCAGAACATCGCGTTCATGGTGGGCCTGGCGTTCTCCATTGCGGCCAGCTGTAACTTCCCGGTGCTGCTGCTTTCCATGTACTGGAAAAACCTCACCACCCGCGGTGCGATGATTGGTGGCTGGCTGGGCTTGATCAGTGCCGTTGGCCTGATGATCCTCGGCCCGACCATCTGGGTCTCGATCCTGCACCATGAGAAGGCGATCTTCCCTTACGAGTACCCGGCGCTGTTCTCGATGATCATTGCGTTCATCGGCATCTGGTTCTTCTCCATCACCGACAAGTCGGCGGCGGCAGAGAAGGAACGTGCGCTGTACTTCCCGCAGTTTGTGCGTTCGCAAACTGGCCTGGGGGCGAGTGGGGCGGTTAGCCACTAAGCCTGTAACAGTTACAAAAAAATGCCCCGGTCGTGAGATCGGGGCTTTTTTTTGCCTTTATTGGTAACAGATACGACAAAACTGTTTCTCAAATCCGGCACAAATAAAAACGGCCTCCCTATCACAAAGGAGGCCGTTTTCGGTGTAGCCAAGTAGCGATCAGCTTACTTGCGGTCTTCCAGCTTGGTGATGTCACGCGACTCGTAGCCGGTGTACAGCTGGCGCGGGCGGCCAATCTTGTACGGGCTGGAGAGCATTTCTTTCCAGTGGGAGATCCAGCCCACAGTCCGCGCCAGGGCGAAGATCACGGTGAACATGCTAGTTGGAATGCCGATCGCCTTGAGGATGATCCCCGAGTAGAAGTCGACGTTCGGGTACAGCGAGCGCTCGATGAAGTACGGGTCGGTCAGGGCGATCTCTTCCAGGCGCATGGCCAGTTCGAGTTGCGGATCGTTCTTGATGCCCAGTTCCTTCAACACTTCGTCGCAGGTCTTCTTCATTACGGTGGCGCGCGGGTCGCGGTTCTTGTAGACCCGGTGACCGAAGCCCATCAACTTGAACGGATCGTTCTTGTCCTTGGCCTTGGCGATGAACTTGTCGATGTTCGAGACATCGCCGATTTCATCGAGCATGGTCAATACGGCTTCGTTCGCACCGCCGTGGGCAGGGCCCCACAGTGCGGCGATACCGGCGGCGATACAGGCGAACGGGTTGGCGCCCGAGGAGCCCGCCAGGCGCACGGTAGAGGTCGAGGCGTTCTGTTCGTGGTCGGCGTGGAGGATGAAGATCTTGTCCATCGCGGCGGCCAGCACCGGGCTGATCGGTTTGATCTCGCACGGGGTGTTGAACATCATGTGCAGGAAGTTTTCCGCGTACGTCAGGTCGTTGCGCGGGTACATCATGGGTTGACCCATGGAGTACTTGTAAACCATTGCGGCCAGGGTCGGCATCTTGGCAACCAGGCGGATCGCGGAGATTTCGCGATGCTGCGGGTTATTGATGTCCAGGGAGTCGTGATAGAAGGCCGACAGGGCGCCGACTACGCCGCACATGACGGCCATCGGGTGGGCGTCGCGACGGAAGCCGTTGAAGAAGGTCTTCAACTGCTCGTGAACCATAGTGTGGTTCTTCACGGTGCTGACAAACTGGGCCTTTTGCTCAGCTGTTGGCAATTCGCCATTAAGCAGCAGGTAGCAGGTTTCCAGGTAGTCCGACTGTTCAGCAAGCTGTTCGATCGGGTAGCCGCGGTGCAGCAAGATACCGTTATCACCGTCGATATAGGTGATCTTCGACTCGCATGAGGCGGTCGACATGAAGCCTGGGTCGAATGTAAAACGGCCCGTGGCCGTCAGGCCCCGTACGTCGATAACATCGGGACCAACGGTGCCGGTTAAAATGGGCAGCTCGACGGGGGCTGCGCCCTCGATGATCAACTGCGCTTTTTTGTCAGCCATGTGGCCTCCTATTTATGCTTCAAATCATCAGACAGACCCCCCACGCAGGGCCCGCACCACTATAGTGAGATAAATTCAGATGTCAATTTGCCTAAAGTCTTGCTCCAGAAGGCTTTAACCGTACTTTTTCCTCGAAATTACCTGCCATTTACGCCTTTTATGCCGCCAGCGCAATGCGCTATTAGGGTGAGGAGTGCGCGTTGTCATTAGTTGCCTAACTGTCTATACTCGGCCTCCGACCGCCAGGGGCTTTTGGGCCCGTTTTGATGGGGGTCGCACTCCCTGGGTGGTGGTTACCTGACCAGTGCACTCCCCAACAACTTTGCCCTGATTGTTAGGGGCTCTTCAGTGTGAAAAAAAGCCGTGAATAGCCAACGACCTGTAAACCTAGACCTAAGGACCATCAAACTCCCCATCACCGGCGTAACGTCGTTCCTGCACCGTGTATCCGGCATCATCCTGTTTCTTGGCCTGGGCATCATGCTTTATGCATTGAGCAAATCCCTGGGTTCGGAAGAAGGGTACGCCGAGGTGAAGGCATGCTTGACCAGTCCGCTGGCCAAATTCGTCGCCTGGGGCCTCCTGTCCGCTCTGCTTTATCACCTTGTGGCCGGTATTCGCCACTTGATCATGGACATGGGTATCGGTGAGACGCTGGAAGGCGGCAAGCTGGGCTCGAAAATCGTCATCGCCATTTCCGTGGTGCTGATCGTTCTGGCGGGAGTTTGGATATGGTAACCAGCGTTACGAACCTGTCGCGTTCGGGCCTCTATGACTGGATGGCGCAACGTGTGTCTGCGGTTGTTCTCGCGGCTTATTTCATCTTCCTGATCGGGTACCTCGCGGCGAACCCTGGCATTGGCTACGCCCAATGGCACGGCCTGTTCGCTCACAACGGGATGCGCATCTTCAGTCTGCTGGCCCTTGTAGCCCTGGGCGCTCACGCCTGGGTTGGCATGTGGACCATCGCGACCGACTACCTGACGCCGATGGCGCTGGGCAAGTCCGCGACAGCAGTACGGTTTCTCTTCCAGGCAGTATGCGGCGTCGCGATGTTCGCTTACTTCGTCTGGGGTGTGCAGATTCTTTGGGGTATCTGATTCATGGCTAACACAGTTAATACGCTTTCATTCGACGCCATCATCATTGGCGGCGGCGGTGCCGGCATGCGCGCTGCGCTGCAACTGGCCCAGGGCGGTCACAAGACTGCCGTGATCACCAAGGTGTTCCCGACCCGTTCCCACACCGTTTCGGCCCAGGGTGGCATCACGTGCGCCATCGCCTCCGCCGATCCAAACGATGACTGGCGCTGGCACATGTACGATACCGTCAAGGGTTCCGACTATATCGGTGACCAGGACGCTATCGAATACATGTGCTCCGTAGGCCCGGAAGCGGTCTTCGAGCTGGAACACATGGGTCTGCCGTTCTCCCGTACCGAACAGGGTCGCATCTACCAGCGTCCGTTCGGCGGCCAGTCGAAAGACTTCGGTAAGGGTGGCCAGGCCGCTCGTACCTGTGCCGCAGCCGACCGTACCGGTCACGCGCTGTTGCACACCCTGTACCAGGCCAACCTGAAGGCCGGCACCGTATTCCTCAACGAATACTACGGCGTCGACCTGGTGAAGAACGAAGACGGTGCCTTTGTAGGCATGATCGTTATCTGCATCGAAACCGGCGAAACCTCTTACGTGCGGGCTAACGCCACCGTATTGGCGACCGGCGGTGCAGGCCGTATCTACTCTTCGACTACCAATGCCCTGATCAACACCGGTGACGGTATCGGCATGGCCCTGCGTGCAGGCGTCCCGGTACAAGACATCGAAATGTGGCAGTTCCACCCGACCGGCATCGCCGGCGCCGGTGTACTGGTTACAGAAGGTTGCCGTGGTGAAGGTGGTTACCTGATCAACAAGAACGGCGAGCGCTTCATGGAGCGTTATGCTCCGAACGCCAAAGACCTTGCCGGTCGTGACGTTGTAGCCCGTTCCATGGTTAAAGAGATCATCGCCGGTAACGGCTGTGGTCCCGATGGCGACCACGTGATGCTGAAGCTCGATCACCTCGGTGAAGAAGTGCTGCACAGCCGTCTGCCAGGCATCATGGAGCTGTCCAAGACCTTTGCCCACGTTGACCCGGCTGTTGCGCCGATCCCGGTTGTTCCAACTTGCCACTATATGATGGGCGGCGTTGCCACCAACATTCATGGCCAGGCGATCACCCAGGACGCCGACGGTGTCGACCAGATCATCCCTGGTCTGTTCGCGGTAGGTGAAGTGGCGTGCGTATCGGTTCACGGTGCCAACCGTCTGGGCGGCAACTCGCTGCTCGACCTGGTGGTATTCGGTCGTGCCGCCGGCCTGTTCCTGGAGCAGACCCTGAAGGAAGGCGTTGATTACGCGCGTCCACGCCAGTCCGACATCGACGCTGCCCTGGCACGTCTGGATGGCCTGAACTCGCGTACCGATGGCGAAGACGTCGCCTCCCTGCGCAAAGAGCTGCAAAGCTGCATGCAGAACTACTTCGGTGTGTTCCGTACCGGCGAATACATGCAGAAAGGTATCGCCCAGCTGGCTGACCTGCGTACGCGCATCGCCAACGTCAAGATCAACGACAAGAGCCAGGCGTTCAACACCGCTCGAATCGAAGCCCTTGAGCTGCAAAACCTGCTGGAAGTGGCTGAAGCGACTGCGATCGCCGCCGAGGTTCGTAAAGAATCCCGTGGTGCTCACGCTCGTGAAGACTATGAAGACCGCGACGACGAAAACTGGTTGTGCCACACCCTGTACTTCCCGGGTGACAAGCGCGTAACCAAGCGTGCCGTGAACTTCTCGCCGAAGACGGTTCCGACGTTTGAACCGAAGATTCGGACTTACTAAGGGTGGCTGCCATGTTGAAAGTCAGTGTTTATCGCTACAACCCTGATCAGGACGCTGCGCCGTTCATGCAGGAATTCCAGGTCGATACCGGTGGTAAGGACCTGATGGTGCTGGACGTGCTGGCCCTGGTTAAAGAGCAGGACGAAGGTTTCTCCTATCGTCGCTCTTGCCGTGAGGGTGTCTGCGGCTCCGACGGCATGAACATCAACGGCAAGAACGGCCTGGCATGCATCACGCCGCTGTCTTCCGTGGTGAAAGGCAACAAGTTGGTTGTTCGTCCGCTGCCAGGTTTGCCGGTTATCCGTGACCTGGTCGTCGATATGAGCATCTTCTACAAGCAATACGAGAAGGTTAAGCCATTCCTGCAGAACGACACGCCGGCTCCGGCCATCGAGCGTCTGCAGACTCCGGAAGAGCGCGAGAAGCTGGACGGTCTGTACGAGTGCATCCTGTGCGCTTGCTGCTCGACTTCCTGCCCGTCCTTCTGGTGGAACCCCGACAAGTTCCTGGGCCCAGCTGCCCTGCTGCAAGCGTACCGCTTCCTGGCAGACAGCCGTGACACCAAGACTGCCGAGCGTCTGGCTTCGCTGGATGACCCGTTCAGCGTATTCCGCTGCCGCGGGATCATGAACTGCGTCAACGTATGTCCCAAAGGCCTGAACCCGACTAAGGCCATTGGTCACGTACGTAGCATGCTGCTGCAAAGCGGCGTGTAACCGACGTTGTAGTAAAAGCAGGACCGTTGTGCCCGTAGATGCTACGGCGCAGGCTTCAACCGGCGCCGTAGTTTTAACTTGAGCAGCGACTTACAAAGACGCGGCTCTTATTTTGAAGAAATGAGACAAGCAGGGGCATTCGGGTTGGTACCCGAACTATCAGCGTGATCCTAAGTGGCTTGTTTTGGTCGCTGCACTTGGCCTTTTGCAAGCAAACTCGGTGTTTTCGCCGGTGGTGTCCCCAAATCGAGGGTGACCAAGCATGCAAGAAAGCGTGATGCAGCGCATGTGGAACAGCGGCTATCTTTCAGGTGGTAACGCTGCCTATGTGGAAGAGCTTTATGAGCTCTACCTGCACGACCCTAACGCTGTGCCAGAAGAATGGCGCACCAAATTTCAGACGTTGTCTTCAGACGGCAACGCTGCCACCGATGTATCGCACGCAACAATTCGCGATCAGTTCGTGCTGCTGGCAAAGAACCAGCGCCGCGCCCAGCCGGTTTCTGCCGCAAGCGTGAGCAGTGAGCACGAGAAGAAGCAAGTTGAAGTACTGCGACTGATCCAGGCCTACCGTATGCGTGGCCACCAGGCAGCCCAGCTTGACCCGCTGGGGCTGTGGCAGCGTCCTGCACCTGCAGACCTGTCGATCAATCATTACGGCTTGACCAATGCCGATCTTGATACGACCTTCCGTGCCGGCGACCTGTTCATCGGCAAAGAGGAAGCGAGCCTACGCGAAATTCACGAAGCGTTGCAGCAGACATATTGCCGCACCATCGGTGCCGAATTTACGCACATCACTGATTCCGAGCAGCGCCACTGGTTCCAGCACCGCCTTGAAGGCGTGCGTGGTCGCCCGGTGCTGTCTGCGGACGTCAAGAGCCACTTGCTCGAGCGCGTCACTGCAGCGGAAGGCCTGGAAAAATACCTGGGCACCAAATACCCGGGCACCAAGCGTTTCGGCCTGGAAGGCGGCGAAAGCCTGATCCCGATGCTCGACGAGCTGATCCAGCGTTCCGGTTCCTACGGCACCAAGGAAATCGTGATCGGCATGGCCCACCGTGGCCGCTTGAACGTGCTGGTCAACACCTTCGGCAAGAACCCGCGCGAGCTGTTCGACGAATTCGAAGGCAAGAAGAAGGTCGAGCTGGGTTCCGGTGACGTTAAATATCACCAGGGCTTCTCGTCCAACGTAATGACCACCGGCGGTGAAGTTCACCTGGCCATGGCGTTCAACCCATCCCACCTGGAGATCGTTTCTCCAGTGGTCGAGGGGTCGGTACGTGCGCGCCAGGATCGTCGTAACGATTCCACCGGTGAGAAGGTCTTGCCGATTTCCATCCACGGTGACGCGGCGTTCGCCGGTCAGGGTGTGGTCCTGGAAACGTTCCAGATGTCGCAGACTCGCGGCTTCAAGACCGGCGGTACCGTTCACATCGTCATCAACAACCAGGTGGGCTTCACCATCAGCAACCCGCTGGACGCACGCTCTACCGAGTACGCGACCGACGTTGCCAAGATGATCCAGGCGCCGATCCTCCATGTGAATGGTGATGATCCGGAAGCCGTGTTGTTCGTGACCCAGTTGGCCATCGATTACCGCATGCAGTTCAAGCGTGACGTGGTCATCGACCTGGTCTGCTACCGTCGTCGCGGTCACAACGAAGCGGATGAGCCTAGCGGCACCCAACCGTTGATGTACCAGCAAATCACCAAGCAGCGCACCACCCGTGAGCTGTATGCCGATAGCCTGATCAAGGCCGGCGTGGTGGACGATGCACGTGTTCAGGCGAAGATCGATGAATACCGCAACGCGCTGGACAACGGCCTGCATGTCGTGAAAAGCCTGGTTAAAGAGCCGAACAAAGAGTTGTTCGTTGACTGGCGTCCGTACCTGGGCCACGCCTGGACTGCGCGTCACGACACCTCGTTCGATCTGAAGACCCTGCAGGAACTGTCGGCCAAGCTGCTGGAAATCCCAGACGGTTTCGTCGTACAGCGCCAGGTTGCGAAGATCTACGAAGACCGTCAGAAGATGCAAGCCGGCGGCCTGCCGATCAACTGGGGTTACGCTGAAACCATGGCGTACGCGACCCTGGCGTTCGAAGGTCACCCGATCCGCATGACTGGCCAGGACATCGGCCGCGGTACGTTCTCGCACCGTCACGCTGTGTTGCACAACCAGAAAGACGCGGGCACCTACATCCCGTTGCAGAACCTGTACGAAGGCCAGCCACGTTTCGACCTGTACGATTCGTTCCTGTCCGAAGAAGCCGTACTGGCGTTCGAATACGGTTACTCGACCACCACGCCTCAGGCGCTGGTGATCTGGGAAGCCCAGTTCGGCGACTTCGCCAACGGTGCCCAGGTGGTTATCGACCAGTTCATCACCAGCGGCGAGCACAAGTGGGGCCGTCTGTGCGGTCTGACCATGCTGCTGCCACACGGTTATGAAGGTCAGGGTCCGGAGCACTCCTCGGCCCGTCTGGAGCGTTACCTGCAATTGTGCGCCGAGCACAACATCCAGGTGTGCGTGCCGACTACCCCGGCCCAGATCTACCACTTGCTGCGTCGCCAGGTGATCCGCCCGCTGCGCAAGCCGCTGGTAGTGCTGACGCCGAAATCGCTGCTGCGTCATAAATTGGCCATCTCGACCCTGGAAGATCTGGCGGATGGTTCGTTCCAGACCGTTATTTCAGAAATCGATACCCTCGACGCCGCCAAGGTCACTCGCCTGATCCTGTGCAGCGGCAAGGTTTACTACGATTTGCTGGAAAAACGCCGTGCCGAAGGCCGCGAAGACATCGCCATCGTGCGGATCGAGCAGCTTTACCCGTTCCCGGAAGACGACCTGATGGAGGCCATCGCGCCTTACACCAACCTCACCAATGTGGTGTGGTGTCAGGAAGAACCGATGAACCAGGGCGCGTGGTACAGCAGCCAGCATCATCTGCGTCGCAGCATCGGCAATCACAAACAGGCACTGGGCCTGGAGTACGCCGGTCGTGATGCTTCTGCTGCACCTGCGTGTGGTTATGCGTCGATGCACGCCGAGCAGCAGGAAAAACTGCTGCAAGATGCTTTCACTGTTTAACGCCTTCGCGCTGACTGAAACCGAATTTTAAGGACCCACAGATAATGGCTATCGAAATCAAAGCCCCGTCATTCCCGGAATCGGTTGCCGATGGCACCGTTGCCACCTGGCACAAGAAACCAGGCGAGGCCGTCAAGCGTGACGACCTGATCGTCGACATCGAAACCGACAAGGTCGTGCTCGAAGTGTTGGCTGAAGCTGACGGCGTGCTGGGCGCAATCGTTGCCGAAGAAGGCGCTACCGTCCTGTCGAATCAGGTACTGGGCTCGATCGAAGAGGGCGGTGCTGCTGCCGCTGCTCCTGCTCCTGCCGCCGCTGCGGCACCGGCTGCTGCCGCAGCTCCAGCTGCTGCACCGGCTGCGGGTGGCGAAGATCCAATCGCTGCACCGGCTGCGCGTCAGCTGGCTGACGAAAACGGTATCAACCTGGCGTCCATCAAGGGCACCGGCAAAGATGGCCGTGTGACCAAGGAAGACGTGGTTGCCGCCGTTGAAGCCAAGAAAAACGCTCCAGCTGCTGCGCCTGCCAAGGCTGCCGCCCCGGCTGCCGCTGCTCCTGTGTTCGCCGCTGGCGACCGCACCGAGAAGCGCGTACCGATGACCCGCGTGCGTGCCACCGTGGCCAAGCGCCTGGTTGAAGCACAGTCGAACATGGCGATGCTGACTACTTTCAACGAAGTCGACATGACCGAAGTCATGGCCCTGCGTTCGAAGTACAAGGACCTGTTCGAGAAGTCCCACAACGGCGTACGCCTGGGCTTCATGTCGTTCTTCGTGAAAGCGGCCACCGAAGCGCTGAAACGCTTCCCGGCAGTCAACGCTTCCATCGACGGCGGCGACATCGTTTACCACGGTTATGCTGACGTCGGCGTTGCCGTCTCCAGCGACCGTGGCCTGGTGGTACCGGTTCTGCGTAACGCCGAGCTGATGAGCCTGGCTGAAATCGAAGGCGGCATCGCCAACTTCGGCAAGAAGGCCCGTGACGGCAAACTGACCATCGACGAGATGACCGGTGGTACCTTCACCATCACCAACGGTGGTACTTTCGGTTCGATGATGTCGACTCCGATCGTCAACCCGCCACAAGCTGCGATCCTGGGCATGCACAACATTCTGCAGCGTCCTATGGCGATCAACGGCCAAGTGGTTATCCGCCCGATGATGTACCTGGCGCTGTCGTACGATCACCGCCTGATCGATGGTAAAGAAGCCGTGACTTTCCTGGTGACCATCAAGAACCTGCTGGAAGACCCGGCTCGTCTGCTGCTGGATATCTGATAAAGCGGCGGTGCGCCGTACCACCCGGTCTGCCGCGAGGCAGGCCGGAGTGCGGCTCACGGCTTGAAGCTTTTAGCTAAAGAGGATTTTTTTTCATGTCGCAGAAATTTGACGTTGTAGTGATTGGCGCAGGCCCTGGCGGCTACGTTGCCGCCATCAAGGCCGCACAACTGGGCCTCTCGACTGCTTGCATCGAAAAATACACCGACAAGGAAGGCAAACTGGCGCTGGGCGGTACTTGCCTGAACGTTGGCTGCATTCCTTCCAAGGCGCTGCTGGACAGCTCCTGGAAATTCCACGAAGCGCAAGACGGTTTTGCCATCCACGGCATCAACCACGCTGGCGTGACCATGGACGTGCCAGCGATGGTCGGCCGCAAGGCCAACATCGTTAAAGGCCTGACTTCCGGCGTTGCTACCCTGTTCAAGGCCAACGGCGTTACTTCCCTGCAAGGCCACGGCAAACTGCTGGCCGGCAAGAAAGTTGAAATCACCAAGCCTGACGGTTCGACCGAAATCATCGAAGCCGAGAACGTGATCCTGGCTCCAGGTTCGCGTCCAATCGACATTCCACCGGCTCCGGTTGACCAGAACGTGATCGTTGATTCGACCGGCGCCCTGGAATTCCAAGCGGTTCCAAAACGTCTGGGCGTGATCGGCGCTGGCGTGATCGGCCTGGAACTGGGTTCGGTCTGGTCCCGCCTGGGTTCCGAAGTGACCGTGCTGGAAGCCCTGGACACGTTCCTGCTGGCTGCCGACACCGCAGTGTCCAAAGAAGCGCTGAAAACCCTGACCAAACAAGGTCTGGACATCAAGCTGGGCGCTCGTGTTACCGGTTCCAAGGTTAACGGCGAAGAAGTTGTCGTGACCTACACCGACAAGGATGGCGAACAGACCATCACTTTCGACAAGCTGATCGTAGCCGTTGGTCGCCGTCCGGTGACCACTGACCTGCTGGCTTCCGACAGCGGCGTGAACATCGACGAGCGTGGTTTCATCCACGTTGACGATCACTGCGCTACCACCGTGCCGGGCGTCTACGCCATTGGCGACGTGGTTCGCGGCATGATGCTGGCGCACAAGGCTTCCGAAGAAGGCATCATGGTTGTCGAGCGCATCAAGGGTCACAAGACCCAGATGAACTACGACCTGATCCCGTCTGTTATCTACACCCACCCGGAAATTGCATGGGTCGGCAAGAACGAACAGCAGTTGAAAGCTGAAGGCGTTGAAGTTAACGTCGGCACCTTCCCGTTTGCCGCTTCTGGCCGTGCCATGGCAGCCAACGACACCGGTGGTTTTGTCAAAGTCATCGCTGATGCCAAGACTGACCGCGTATTGGGCGTCCATGTGATCGGCCCAGGCGCAGCAGAACTGGTTCAGCAAGGCGCAATCGGTATGGAATTCGGCACCAGCGCCGAAGACATCGGCATGATGGTTTTCTCCCATCCGACCCTGTCCGAAGCGCTGCACGAAGCCGCGTTGGCAGTGAATGGCCATGCCATCCACATCGCCAACAAGAAGAAGCGCTAAGCGAGATAATAAGAAACCACGGCGGTTGCCCGTCGTGAGCCTTGTGCGCAAGACTCACCGCGGAATATCCGCTGGACGCAGTCTTGCGCAGTTTCACCACCCAGGGTTCAGGCCTTTGGTGGTTTGACTGTGCAAGCAGCAGTCACAGGTGGCGCGGCACTCAATAAAGAGCGCAGCGCCGAATGCGCAGTACCTAACGAAGACGGTAATAAGCATGAATCTTCACGAGTATCAGGGTAAGCAGCTGTTCGCTGAATACGGCCTGCCAGTATCCAAGGGTTACGCAGTAGACACCCCGGAAGCAGCAGCAGAAGCTTGCGACAAAATCGGCGGCACCGAGTGGGTTGTCAAAGCCCAGGTCCACGCTGGTGGTCGCGGTAAAGCGGGCGGCGTTAAGCTGGTTCGCAGCAAAGAAGACGCCAAAGCCTTCGCTCAGCAGTGGCTGGGCAAGCGTCTGGTGACTTACCAGACTGATGCCAATGGCCAGCCAGTCACCAAGATCCTGGTTGAATCGTGCACTGATATCGCTAAAGAGCTGTACCTGGGCGCTGTCGTTGACCGTTCGAGCCGTCGCATCGTGTTCATGGCCTCCACCGAAGGTGGCGTGGACATTGAGAAGATCGCTGAAGAAACCCCAGAAAAAATTCTGAAAGCCACTATCGATCCACTGGTTGGCGCTCAGCCATTCCAGGGTCGCGAGCTGGCATTCCAGTTGGGTCTGGAAGGCAAGCAAGTTGCCCAGTTCGCCAAGATCTTCGTAGGTCTGGCCAAACTGTTCCAGGATCACGATCTGGCCCTGCTGGAAGTGAACCCGCTGGTGATCAAGGCCGACGGCGATCTGCATTGCCTCGATGCCAAGATCAACATCGACGCCAACGCCATGTACCGTCAGCCTAAGCTGAAGACTTTCCACGATCCCTCGCAAGACGATCCGCGCGAAGCGCACGCTGCCAAGTTCGAACTGAACTACGTAGCCCTGGAAGGTAACATCGGTTGCATGGTCAACGGTGCTGGCCTGGCCATGGGTACCATGGACATCGTCAACCTGCATGGCGGCAAACCAGCCAACTTCCTCGACGTAGGCGGCGGTGCCACCAAAGAACGCGTTACCGAAGCGTTCAAGATCATCCTGTCCGACTCCAACGTCGCTGCAGTACTGGTCAACATCTTCGGCGGCATTGTTCGTTGCGACATGATTGCCGAAGGCATCATCGGTGCAGTGAAAGAAGTCGGCGTTAAAATCCCGGTTGTTGTGCGCCTTGAAGGTAACAACGCTGAACTGGGCGCTAAAGTACTGGCAGAAAGCGGTTTGAACATCATCGCTGCTACCAGCCTGACCGACGCTGCTCAACAAGTTGTCAAAGCTGCGGAGGGCAAATAATGAGCGTCCTGATCAATAAAGACACCAAGGTTATCTGCCAGGGTATTACCGGTTCCCAAGGTAGTTTCCACACCCAGCAAGCCATCGAATACGGCACCAAGATGGTGGGTGGCGTTACTCCTGGTAAAGGCGGCACCGAGCACCTGGGCCTGCCAGTGTTCAACACCGTGAAAGATGCTGTAGCTGCCACTGGCGCCACCGCCAGCGTGATCTACGTTCCAGCTCCTTTCTGCAAGGACTCCATCCTGGAAGCAGCATTCGGCGGCATCAAGCTGATCGTTTGCATCACCGAAGGCATTCCTACCCTGGACATGCTGGACGCTAAAGTTAAGTGCGACGAGCTGGGCGTAGTCCTGATCGGCCCTAACTGCCCAGGCGTGATCACTCCAGGCGAATGCAAGATCGGCATCATGCCAGGTCACATTCACTTGCCAGGTAAAGTCGGTATCGTTTCCCGTTCCGGCACCCTGACCTACGAAGCTGTCAAGCAGACTACTGACGCCGGTTTCGGTCAGTCGACTTGCGTCGGCATCGGCGGTGACCCGATCCCAGGCTCGAACTTCATCGACATCCTGAAGCTGTTCCAGGAAGACCCGAAGACCGAAGCGATCGTAATGATCGGTGAGATCGGCGGTTCGGCTGAAGAAGAAGCGGCTGCCTACATCAAGGCACACGTGACCAAGCCGGTTGTTTCCTACATCGCTGGTGTGACTGCCCCTGCTGGCAAGCGCATGGGCCATGCTGGCGCAATCATCTCTGGCGGCAAGGGTACTGCAGACGAGAAGTTTGCTGCCCTGGAAGACGCAGGCGTTAAAACCGTGCGTTCGCTGGCAGACATCGGCAAGGCTTTGTCCGAGCTGACCGGTTGGGCTGTCAAGTAAGCCTCGCGCTTAACTGACGCTTCACCCCACAAAGGCCACCTTCGGGTGGCCTTTGTGCATTCTGAAGGTTGGTGGAGATCAACATGTGGGAGCGGGCTTGCTCGCGAAAGCGGTGTGTCAGTCAGCTCATGAGTGGCTGATACACCGCTTTCGCGAGCAAGCCCGCTCCCACATTCGATCGTATTTCAAAATTTAGATATAAAAACGCGACATAAAAATGTCGCTTATCGGACAGTTCGCCCCGCAACAGTGCGTTTGACCCGCAAATTCGTTAGGCTAGCCGCCTCTTTATGCGTGTGCCTCCCAAAAGGAAGCCTCGCGCCAGACCGGTCGGTCCCCATCCGGACCGGCAGTATTTCCCTCATCCATAGGGAAGCCCTCTCTAAATTCCGATTCAGTAGTGTGGTATTTCCTCAAATGAAAGTGTTGAAAAGCCAGGACATCCTGGCGTTGGGCTTTATGACTTTTGCCCTGTTCGTGGGCGCCGGCAACATCATCTTCCCGCCAATCGTCGGTTTGCAGTCCGGGCCTCATGTCTGGATGGCGGCGCTGGGCTTCCTGATCACCGCGGTCGGTTTGCCGGTGATCACCGTTATCGCCCTGGCCAAGGTCGGTGGTGGCATGGACGCGTTGAGCAGTCCGATCGGCAAGATCGCCGGTGGCTTGCTGGCAGCGGCGGCCTACCTGGCTGTCGGCCCGTTGTTCGCCACCCCGCGAACCGCCACCGTTTCCTTTGAAGTGGGCCTGGCGCCGCTGACCGGTGAAAGCCCGCTGGCGCTGTTCCTCTACAGCTCGGTGTACTTCCTGTTGGTGTTCTTCATCTCCCTGTACCCGGGCCGTCTGCTGGATACGGTTGGTCGTTTCCTGGCACCGTTGAAGATCATCGCCCTGGCCGTCTTGGGCATTGCTGCCTTTGCCTTGCCGGCCGGCGATGTGGGTGTTGCCACCCCTGAGTACGTGGCCGCACCGTTCTCCCAGGGCTTTATCAATGGTTACCTGACCATGGATACCCTCGGCGCGCTGGTATTCGGCATTGTGATCGTCAACGCGATCCGCTCCCGTGGCGTCGAGTCGCCGAAGCTGATCACCCGCTACGCGATCATCGCCGGGCTGATTGCCGGTGTGGGCCTGGCGCTGGTGTACATCAGCCTGTTCCGCCTCGGTTCAGGCAGCCATGAAGTGGCGGCCGGTGCCGCCAACGGCGCCGCCGTGCTGCACGCCTACGTCCAGCACACCTTCGGCTCCCTGGGCAGCGGCTTCCTCGCCGTGCTGATTTCCCTGGCGTGCCTGGTAACCGCGGTGGGCCTGACCTGCGCCTGCGCCGAGTACTTCAGCCGCGTACTGCCGCTGTCCTACAAGACCCTGGTGGTGATCCTGGCGGTATTCTCGCTGTTTGTGTCCAACCTGGGCCTGACCAAGCTGATCGCGTTCTCGATCCCGGTGCTGACCGCCATCTACCCGCCGTGCATCGTGCTGGTGGCCCTGAGCTTCTGTAAGGACTTCTGGCAGGAGCAGGGCCGGATCGTTGGCCCGGTGATGCTGGTGTCGTTCATCTTCGGTTGCATTGACGCGCTGAAGGGCGCGGGCCTGGCTGACTGGATGCCATCGCAACTGGCTCACCTGCCGCTGAGCGAGCAGGGCCTGGCGTGGCTGGTGCCTTCGGTGATGACGCTGGTGGTTGCGGTGGTGATTGACCGCCTGCTGGGCAAACGCAGTGAAGCGATGGCTTAAACGTTTAGCCACTAACTTGTGCCGAGGTTTAGTTCGAAGTTTCGAGCTGCCCGGCCGGGTTAAAAGCACCGGACAAAGTAAAGCCCGCTATTAAGCGGGCTTTCTTTTGCAACATGACTTTTCACGTCACAGTGTTCAAGTCGTCAGACTCAAGAACCGGTTGCAGGTGTTGCTTCTTTCGCAGCAGCTTCGTTCGATTCAGCCTGAGCTTTGGCAGCATCGGCGTTTTCTTTCGCAGCGTCGTTCACTTTATCCTGTGCTTTCGCCATGTCTTTCTGAGCTTGCTCAGAGTGGGCTGCGGCGTCTTGGGCTTTGTCTTCGGATTTTTTGTCGCAGGCAGCGAGGCCGAGGGCAGCAGCCAGCATCATGGAAATAGCTAAAGTCTTGCGCATGGGGTGTTTCTCCTTATTGAAGATATCTACTGGCCTTTCGAGCCTATGCCCAACGCTTAGTTCCTTAAATCTCACAGATATATAAGGCTTTTCCCTAGGGAACTTTCAGCAAGGTTGTCTACTCCGCCGGCTCCACACTAATAAGAGTCTTTAACGAATGACCGAAAATCCTCTTTTATCCCGTGCCACGCGCTTTGTTTCAGCCTTGCGCCACTGCCAGGTGCTGGGCATCCAGGTGCACGCCGCCAGTGAGGACGGCATGACGCTGGTGCTGCCCTATGCTCCGCATATCGTCGGTGACCCGCAGACCGGCGTGATCCACGGCGGCGCCATCACATCCTTGATGGACACCGCCTGTGGCATGGCTACCTTGTGCGTACTGCCGGAGTTCGAGGTTTGCCCGACCCTGGACCTGCGCATCGACTACATGCACCCGGCCGAGCCCCATAAACCGGTATTCGGCTTTGCCCAGTGCTACCGGGTGACCACCGACGTGATCTTCACCCGCGGCTTCGCCTACCAGGACGATCCGCAGCAACCGATTGCCCACGTGGTGGGCACGTTCATGCGCATGGGCAAGCGCCTCAAGGGCAGCCAGGGCCTGGGCAATGCAATCAAGGGAGAACAGGCATGAAACATCAGTTCAAGACCCGTCTGCAGCAAGCCCACGAACGGGGCAACTATGAGGCGCTGCTCAACCTGATTCCCTACGCCAGGCTGATCGGTATCGAATGCACGCGGCTGGGGGATGAATTGCTGTTCCGCATGCCGGCCAACAAGGACAACATTGGTAACCCGATATTGCCGGCGATCCACGGCGGGGTGATCGCGGGCTTCATGGAGCTGTCCGCAGCCTTGCATTTGCTGGTTTTCACCGGTGCGCCTGGTGTTCCCAAGATCATCGATTTCTCCCTGGATTACCTGCGCGCCGGCCAGTTTCGCGACACCTACGCCAAATGCCAGGTGTGGCGCCAGGGCCGGCGGGTGGCCAACGTGGCGATCACCGCATGGCAAAGTACCCAGGCCGAACCGATTGCCACCGCCCGTGCGCATTTCAAGATTGAGGAACCGGCTCGCCCTTGAAATCCTGGTCTTAGCCCCCAACTTTGATGACAACCCGCCGCCAACCCTCAAGGGCGCGGCCACTGCCATCCAATTGGAGTTTGATGACCATGAGTGTGGAAACTCAAAAGGAAACCCTGGGCTTCCAGACCGAGGTGAAGCAACTGCTGCACCTCATGATCCATTCGCTGTATTCCAACAAGGAAATTTTCCTTCGCGAATTGATCTCGAACGCCTCTGACGCTGTCGACAAATTACGTTTCGAAGCCCTGTCCAAGCCTGAGTTGCTGGAAGGTGGCGCGGAACTGAAAATCCGTGTGAGCTTCGACAAGGACGCGAAAACCGTCACCCTCGAAGACAACGGTATCGGCATGAGCCGTGACGATGCGATCACCCACCTGGGGACCATCGCCAAATCCGGCACCGCTGATTTCATGAAGAACCTGTCGGGCGACCAGAAGAAAGATTCGCACCTGATCGGCCAGTTCGGCGTGGGCTTCTACTCGGCCTTCATCGTTGCCGACAAGGTTGAAGTATTCAGCCGCCGTGCCGGCCTTGCCGCCAGCGAAGGCGTGCACTGGTCGTCCAAGGGCGAGGGCGAATTTGAAATCGCCACTGTCGACAAGGCTGATCGTGGTACCCGCATCGTCCTGCACCTGAAGTCCGGTGAAGACGAGTTCGCCGATGGCTGGCGTCTGCGCAATATCATCAAGAAGTACTCCGACCACATCGCGTTGCCGATCGAGTTGCCGAAAGAACAAGCGGCGGCCGAAGGCGAAGAAGCCCCAGCCCAGGAATGGGAGGTGGTCAACCGCGCCAGCGCCCTGTGGACCCGTCCTCGTACCGAAGTCAAGGACGAGGAATACCAGGAGTTCTACAAGCACATCGCCCACGATTACGAAAACCCGCTGAGCTGGAGCCACAACAAGGTCGAAGGCAAGCTGGAATACAGCTCGCTGCTCTACGTACCGGCCCGTGCTCCGTTCGACCTGTACCAGCGTGAAGCGCCGAAAGGCCTGAAGCTGTATGTGCAGCGCGTATTCGTGATGGACCAGGCGGAATCGTTCCTGCCGTTGTACCTGCGCTTTATCAAGGGCGTGGTTGACTCCAACGACCTGTCGCTGAACGTGTCGCGGGAAATCCTGCAGAAAGACCCGATCATCGACTCGATGAAGTCGGCGCTGACCAAGCGTGTCCTCGACATGCTGGAAAAGCTGGCGAAAAACGAGCCTGAGCAATACAAGGGCTTCTGGAAAAACTTCGGCCAGGTCATGAAAGAAGGCCCGGCAGAAGATTTCGCCAACAAGGAAAAAATCGCCGGCCTGCTGCGTTTCGCATCGACCAACGGTGACGACGGCGAGCAGAACGTTTCCCTGGCTGAATACCTGGCTCGCGCCAAGGAAGGTCAGGACAAGATCTACTACCTGACCGGTGAAACCTACGCTCAGGTCAAGAACAGCCCGCACCTGGAAGTCTTCCGCAAGAAAGGCATCGAAGTGCTGCTGCTGACCGACCGCATCGACGAGTGGCTGATGAGCTACCTCAGCGACTTCGACGGCAAGAGCTTTGTTGACGTCGCCCGCGGCGACCTGGACCTGGGCAACCTGGATTCCGAAGAAGACAAGAAAGCCGCTGAAGAAGTGGCCAAGTCCAAAGAGGGTCTGGTTGAGCGAATCAAGACCGCCTTGGGCGATGCCGTCAGCGAAGTGCGGGTTTCCCACCGTCTGACCGATTCCCCGGCGATCCTGGCCATCGGCGAGCAGGACCTGGGCATGCAGATGCGTCAGATCCTGGAAGCCAGCGGTCAGAAGGTTCCGGATTCCAAGCCGATCTTTGAATTCAACCCGGCGCACCCGCTGATCGAGAAACTCGACGGCGAGCAGAGCGAAGAGCGGTTTGGCGACCTGTCGCACATCCTCTTCGACCAGGCAGCCCTGGCTGCCGGCGACAGCCTGAAAGACCCGGCCGCTTATGTGCGCCGACTGAACAAGCTGTTGGTTGAACTGTCGGTTTAACACCGTTGTAGAAAAACCCGCTTCGGCGGGTTTTTTCGTTCTGGAGCCTTTCACCTGGAGTAAATGATGAGCCAAATCACCGTGCGTTCCGTGGTCTATCAGATTGATGGCCAGTCTTATGAAAGCCGCCTGGCATTTGATGTCAGTCATAAGGGCCCGCTGCCAGGGTTGTTGATGGCGCCGAACTGGATGGGTGTCAGTGCCGGCGCTGAAGAGATCGCCAAGAGCGTGGCCAGCAAGGGCTATGTGGTGCTGCTTGCCGACCTGTACGGGCAAACCGTCCGCCCTTCGAACGGCGATGAAGCGGGTGCGGCGATGATGCCGTTGAAGAATGACCGGCCGCTGTTGAACAAGCGCATGCAGGTCGCGCTTGATCACCTGAAAACCCAGACTGAAGCGGCGGTGGATACCTCGAAGCTGGCGACCTTTGGTTTCTGCTTCGGTGGTTGCTGCTCCCTGGAGCTGGCACGTACCGGTGCACCGTTGAAAGCTGCCGTTTCGTTCCACGGCAGCCTCGACACGCCGAACCCGGCCGATGCAAAAAACATCAAGGGTTCCGTGCTGGTGTTGCACGGTGCTTCCGACCCGTTGGTGCCGAAGGAGCAACTGCCGGCGTTTGAAGACGAAATGAACGCCGCCGGTGTGGATTGGCAATTGCTGAGCTACGGCGGTGCGGTGCACTCGTTTACCGACCCGCACGCGAATGTGCCGGGCAAGATGATGTATGACGCGAAGACCGCTGCGCGGGCCTTTCAGTCGATGCATAACTTGCTGGATGAAGTGTTCAAGGGCTGATAGTTCGGTTGCCTGAGCTGGCCCCTTCGCGAGCAAGCCCGCTCCCACATTTTAACCGTGTACATCCTGAAGGAACGCGGTCGAAATGTGGGAGCGGGCTTGCTCGCGAAAGCTATTTCATAGGCAATAAAGCGCTTAAGCCTTGCCTCCAGGCAACTCGATCCGCTCACTTTCCCCCGGCACTGTCGGCCAATCCCCAGCCGCCCAACGCTGCCGAGCCTGCTCGATCAACGCCGGATCACTCGCGACAAAATTCCAGTTAATCCGCCGTGGCCCATCCAGCGCCGCGCCGCCGAACACCACCAGGTGGCAATCAGTCTCGGCAAACAGCCCCATGCTTGCGCCTGCCGGCAACACCACCAGGCTATGCACCTCCAGCGCTTCGCCATCCAACTGCGCCTCACCCTCCAGCACATACACCGCCCGTTCTTCATGCTCATCCGGGATCAGCAGGGTGGTAGCCGTCTGCATCCGCACCTCGGCATACAAGGTGGGCGACAACACCGGCACCGGCGATTCGAGGCAAAAGCCATTGCCGGCAATCAGGCGAATCTGCACGCCGAGGTTATCGCTCACCGGCAAGCTGGCGGCCGGATGATGGCTGTAATGCCCAGGCCCTTGTTCATGTTCCTTGGGGGAGGCCAGCCACACTTGCAACCCGTGCAGGCTGAAACCACTGGCCTTCAACGCCTCGGGGCTGCGTTCAACGTGGGCAATGGCACTGCCGGATGTCATCCAGCTGACGTCCCCGGCCTTGACCATCTGATCGGAGCCGAGGCTGTCCTTGTGCAGGAGTTCGCCTTCAAACAGGTAGGTCAGGGTAGAGAGGCCGATGTGCGGGTGTTGGCGAATGTTCATGCCGGTACCCGGGGCATAACGGGTTTGCAGCATATGGTCGAAAAACACGAAAGGCCCGACGCTGCGGCATTGCCTGGAGGGCAGTGGGCGCAGGATCGGTTGGCCTTCCACATCTTCGGCGCGCGGGCGAATCACGGTCACGGTGGTCATGGTGCTTCCCAGTCTGAGCGGGTCTGATGGTACTGAGCATAACCCGCTCGACGGGAGGTTGCCGCTACTGGCTGAAGGCGCCTTCGGAGAGCCGGGTCTCGATGGTAACTTCGGCCGTGGTCATCAGCTTGTGCACCGGGCAGCGATCCGCCACGCGGTGCAGCTCGTCGCGCTGCTCGTCAGTGAGTACGCCCTTGAGGGTCAGTTTGACGTTGAGCTTGTATTTGCCCTTTTGCTCTTCGGTGCTGTCATGGGTGACTTCCACGGTCACGCCGGTCAGCGGTATGTCTTTTTTCTGCGCATAGAGCTTGACGGTCAGGGCCTTGCAGGACGCCAGTGCGGCGTCGAAGTAATCGTGGGGGGAGGGCGCCGAATCGTCGCCGCCAAGGCTCTTGGGCAGGTCGGTAAACAGCTCGTGGTTATTGATATTGACGCTGTGGCGGAAGTTTTCGGCGTTCAGCGTGTTCACGGTAACAGGCATGGCAAACCTCACAGGGTGGCAGGAAGAAGCTCATGCAGTTATAGAGCATGCTGGCACGTTGGTGTTCCCCGTTGTTTACCGCTGAACCCGCAGGCGCGGTCCGAGGTCTACCGGCATTAGCCCTTGTTTGAGATACCCCCGTGCGCCGGACCCGCCTGAGTATTGCCCTGTTGCTGACCGCCGCAAGCCTTGCGGTGCAGGCTCGCGACTATGCCTACAGCGATGCACACCTGCATTACGTCGATTTCTTCCAGGAGTCGGCGGGCATGGATAAATTACTCAAGGCCATGGCCGATAATCGCATCGAGCACGTGATGATTTCCGGCATTCCGGTGGCCAAGAAATGGCATGAGGACGAACCCAAGCGGCCGCGCTATTACGCCGGGGACGACGCCGACGCCTATTGGTATAGCGCCACCGACGTGTTCGTCGCCGATGCGGTCAATAAACTGAGCCCGGAGCAACGTCAGCGCTTTCATCCGTTCCTCAGTGGTTTCAATCCCAACGATAAAAATGCCGCATCCCATATCCAGCGCATGCTCGACCTCAATCCTGGGCTCTGGCAAGGCATCGGCGAAGTCTTCACCCGTCACGACGACCTGACCGCGCTGACCTCCGGCGACACCCCAAGGGCCAACAACGAGGCGATGACCCGCATCTATCACCTGGCCGCGGAGAATGATCTGCCGGTGATGGTGCATTCCAACATCACCTCCAAGCGTGAGAAAAATCCGTTGTACCTGGCGGAAATGGAAGAGCCGCTGCGTAATCACCCGCACACCCGGTTTATCTGGGCCCATGCGGGCAGCAGCATGGAGATCCATCGGCACCAGACGCAGATGGATTTTTTGCTGCCGACCCTGGCGCGCATGCTGGAGGCTTACCCCAACCTGTACGTCGACCTGTCCTGGAGCGTGCTCACGCCTTACTTGCTGGATGAGGCGGGAAAGGCACGCCCTGAGTGGGTAAAGCTGGTGGAGCGCTTCCCGGACCGCTTCATGCTTGGCTCAGACGTAGTAGGACGCTTCAACAAGCTCGGTAAGGAAATGCGCAGCTTTGACCCGTTCCTCGATGCGTTGCCTGAGGATGTGGCCAGAAAGGTCGCGCGGGACAATTTCCTGGCGATTCTGCCCAAGCCCAGGTGATGGGTTTAGCTGAATCGCTACAGGCGGGGCGGGGCGATCATAAGGCGTTTTGATATCGCGTTTTCGTCTTAGGCAAAAGTCTCAACTCGCCGATACCTTTCAAGAGCCCGCTGCAGGTGGATGCAGCGCTTTTGGAAGGATTCCGAGCATGAATATCAGAAGTCTGAATATCGCCCCTCGCGCCGGCCTGGGGTTTGGTTTGCTGGCGCTGATGGTGTTTGCCCTGGGCGGGTTCGCCTTGTTGCAGATGGGCAATATGCGCCAGCAGTCTGACCAGGTGGAAAACAACTGGCTGCCCAGCGTGATGGCGGTCGGCGAGATGAATCAGGACCTGCTGCGGGTGCGGGCCCTGACGTTGCGGCTGCTGCTTAACCGCGACCCGCAGGCAATCACGCAGAATGAGCAGAAAATCACCGAGCTGAAAAGCGGCCTGCACAAGGCTCAGTCCCTCTATGAAGGCTTGATCGTGCTGCCTGAAGAGCGGGTGCTGTTCGATCGCTTTAAAACCGAGGAAGAGCGTTACCTGCAGCGCCAGGAACAGGTGATGGCGTTTTCGCAGGCGAATCAGTTGGAAGACGCGATCAAGGTGGTCAACGGCGAGATGAACCAGTTGGCCGACGAACTGGCCGGTACCCTGCGTGAGCTGGTGACGTTGAACAAGGTCAGTGCCAATCAGGCGGCGAGCCTGGCGCAAAGTGTGTTCACGCAATCGCGCAGTTGGGTGGTTGGCATGATTGCCGTGACGGCGCTGATCACCATCGGCCTGGCATTGTTGCTGACCCGCAGTATTGTGCTGCCGTTATCCCAGTCTTTGAAAGTCGCCCAGGGTGTGGCCAGTGGCGATCTGACCGGGGTGATTACGGTCAGCGGCCAGGATGAGCCGGCGCGTTTGCAGCAGGCGCTGAAAAGCATGCAGGAGAGCCTGCGGGAAACCATTCGGCGTATTTCCGATTCGTCCAGCCAGTTGGCGTCGGCTTCCGAAGAGCTTAGTTGCGTGACCGAAGATGCCACCCGTGGGTTGCATCAGCAGAGTCAGGAAATCGAGCAGGCGGCTACTGCGGTGAACCAGATGACGGCGGCGGTGGAGGAGGTGGCGAGCAATGCGGTGGCCACTTCACAGGCGTCCCGTGAGTCGGACCGTATTGCCCAGCATGGTCGCGAGCAGGTGCATCAGACGGTGTTGTCGATTGAGTCCCTGGCGGATGATGTGACGGCCAATGCGACTCAGGTGGAGGACCTGGCGCAGAAGGTGTATGGCATCAGCAAGGTGCTGGATGTGATTCGTTCGATTGCCGAGCAGACCAATTTGCTGGCGCTGAATGCCGCCATCGAAGCGGCGCGAGCTGGGGATGCCGGGCGTGGGTTTGCGGTGGTGGCGGATGAGGTGCGGGCCTTGGCGCATCGTACGCAGCAGTCGACCCAGGAAATCGAGCAGATGATCAGTGGGATTCAGCAGGGGACTGATCAGGCTGTCAGCTCCATGCAGCAGAGCAATACTCGGGCGCGGTCAACGTTGGATATCGCCAAGTCGGCGGGGACGGCGCTGGAGGAGATTGCTTCGGCGTTTACCCTGATCAATGAGCGCAACCTGGTGATTGCCAGTGCCTCGGAAGAACAGGCGGCGGTGGCGCGGGAGGTGGATCGCAATTTGATGAATATTCGCGATTTGGCACAGCAGACGTCGGCGGGGGCGAACCAGACCAGTGCGGCGAGCCAGGAGTTGTCGCGGTTGGCGGTGGATCTCAATACGATGGTGGCTCGGTTTTCGGTTTAGGTTGTTGGGGGGGGGCATATCCGTTGCTGCGGTCACGGCGGCTTATGGTTTCGCTCTTACAGCGAGTCACTTTGCAAAAAAGCGGCAAAGTAACCAAAGCGCTCTGCCCCGCCTGTCGGCGGGGCGCCTAAGATCAAAAGCAAGAGCACGGCGGCCTGGAAGCCGACCTGAGTGTTAGAAGCAAAAGCAGAACCGCTTTTCTGTCGGAGCCGGCTTGCCGGCGAAAACCTGAGAACGCCGCGTTGAATCAGGATGCCAGCGTCATCGTTAACGACCTTCGCGAGCAAGCCCGCTCCCACATTGGACCGTGCCCGTTTTAGCTTTTGATTTTGCTTCTAAACACTCAAGCCTGAGCGAGGTGCCGAGTGATCGGGCAAGAGCGTTTTGCTTACTTTTGACTGGGCACGCATTCCGGCTTTCAAAAGTGAGCCACTGTAAGCGCGGTAAACGGGTAAAAAAACGCCCCGAACCAGTCGGGGCGTTTTCAGGCGATCAAGCTGCGAGAGCTTACTTACCCTGCCAGCGTTTCAGCACCAGGGTGGCGTTAGTGCCACCAAAGCCGAAGCTGTTGCTCATCACTGTATTGATGGTCGCATCTTCACGAGTCTTGGTCAGGATAGGCATGTCAGCCACGTCCGGGTCCAGTTCCTCGATGTTGGCAGAACCTGCCATGAAGTTGCCTTCCATCATCAGCAGGCAGTAGATCGCTTCGTGAACGCCAGCGGCGCCCAGGGAGTGACCCGACAGGCTCTTGGTAGAGCTGATCGCCGGAGCCTTGTCGCCGAATACCGCACGCACGCCTTCCATTTCCTTGGAGTCGCCGACCGGAGTCGAAGTACCGTGGGTGTTCAGGTAGTCGATCGGGGTATCAACGGTGGACATGGCCATCTGCATGCAGCGGATGGCGCCTTCGCCGCTTGGCGCAACCATGTCGTAGCCGTCGGACGTCGCGCCGTAGCCGACGATTTCCGCGTAGATCTTCGCACCACGGGCCAGGGCGTGTTCCAGCTCCTCGACCACCACCATGCCGCCACCGCCGGCAATGACGAAGCCATCACGGTTCTTGTCATAGGCGCGGGAGGCTTTGTCCGGGGTTTCGTTGTACTGGGTCGACAGGGCGCCCATGGCGTCGAACAGGAACGACTGGCTCCAATGTTCTTCTTCACCGCCGCCGGCAAACACGATGTCCTGCTTGCCCAACTGGATCTGCTCTACAGCGGTACCGATGCAGTGAGCACTGGTGGCGCAAGCGGAGGAGATCGAGTAGTTCACGCCCTTGATCTTGAACGGCGTGGCCAGGCAGGCGGAAACGGTGCTGCCCATGGTCCGCGTGACGCGGTACGGGCCAACGCGCTTGACGCCTTTCTCGCGCAGGATGTCCAGCGCTTCCATCTGGTTCAAGGTCGACGCGCCACCGGAACCGGCGATCAGGCCGGTGCGCACGTTGGATACCTGGTCTTCGCTCAGGCCGGAATCGGTGATCGCGTCCTTCATGGCCAGGTAGGCGTAAGCGGCTGCGTGGCCGACGAAGCGATAGATCTTGCGATCGATCAGTTCTTCGAGGGGCAGGTCGATGGAGCCGGAAACCTGGCTACGCAGACCCATTTCGGCATATTCCGGGTTGAAGCGGATGCCAGGGCGACTTGCACGCAGGTTAGCGGAGACGGTCTCTTTGTCATTGCCCAGGCACGAAACAATGCCCAGACCAGTGATAACGACGCGGCGCATGCGGATAACCCTTAAAAGTTGTCAGTGGAAGTGAATACGCCGACCCGAAGGCCTTCGGCAGTATAAATCTCGCGACCGTCGACAGTCACCGAACCATCGGCAATGGCCAGGTTCAGCTTGCCCTTGAGGACGCGCTTGATTTGAATGTTGTAAGTGACTTTCTTGGCGGTCGGCAAGACCTGGCCAAAGAACTTCACTTCGCCCGAACCCAGGGCGCGACCGCGGCCCGGCAGGCCTTGCCAGCCCAGGTAGAAACCGACCAGCTGCCACATGGCGTCAAGGCCCAGGCAGCCCGGCATCACCGGATCGCCTTCGAAATGGCAGGCGAAAAACCACAGGTCAGGGGTGATATCCAGCTCGGCGACCAATTCACCTTTGCCGTACTTGCCACCCTCTTCGCTGATATGGGTGATGCGATCCACCATCAGCATGTTCGGGGCGGGCAGTTGCGCGTTACCTGGGCCGAACAGCTCACCGCGACTGCAGCGCAGCAGGTCTTCCCGAGTAAAGGCGTTTTGTTTGGTCATGCGAGCTCCTCAATAATCCCATGCGGCAGGGCAGGGCAAATCTTCCCGGCCGACTGAAGCGTTCATGCCTCATATCGGCAGCCTACACATAGACTATTGCGTTGTAGTGAAAGTCACAGCGTCAAGGTCATGAATGTACACTTGTGCACTGAAATTATAAACCGGGCCGGTTTACGGGCCCGTTCGGGTGCCTAAGACTGCCGCACTTTCGTCTTTCACGCCAGTCGCAGTTGGCTGATGGCACCGTGTTACTGCACCCATCTCTGCAGGATTTGCTGCAAATCCGTGCGTTTGAACGGCTTTGCCAGGTAATCGTTCATTCCAGCTGCCAGGCAGGCTTCCCGATCGCCCTGCAAGGCATTGGCCGTGAGGGCAATGATTGGCAGCTCGGCGCAACCGGGCAACTGGCGAATCTGCCGGGTAGCCTCGTAGCCATCGATGCCCGGCAGTCGGCAGTCCATCAGGATTGCGGTAAAAATCAGGCTCTCGGCGCTGCGAATCGCTTCGGCGCCGTCGGTGGCGATGCTCACCTCGAACCCCAGGCTGCGCAGCATGGCTTCGACCACCGTGCGATTGACCGGGTTGTCTTCCACCAGCAACACGTTGCGCCCTTCGCCCGCACGGGCATTGCCTTCGGTATTCGGCGCGAGCACCGGCAAGCTCTGCTGGTAGATCGCCAGCGGGATTTCCAGGGTGAACACCGAGCCGTGGCCTTCTTCGCTCTGGGCGCGCAGGGTGCCGCCCATGCGTTCGGCCAGGGTGCGTGCGATAGGCAGTCCCAGTCCGGTGCCGCCGTAACGTCTTGAAATGGAACTGTCGGCTTGCTGGAACGCATCGAACATCAGTTCCAGGCGCTCGGCGGAAATGCCAATCCCGCTATCGCGCACGGTGCAGGTGAACCACAGCAATTCATGGTCCAGGGTCTGCCAGTGGGGTTCGACGGTGACGGTGCCCTGCTCGGTGAACTTCAGGGCATTGCCGATCAGGTTCACCAAAATCTGCCGGATGCGGGTCGGGTCGCCCTGTACCTGCAGCGAGCCCAGGCCCTGGGGGATCGGCACTTCGAGCGCCAGCCCGCGTTGTTGGGCGGCGTGCTGGAAGGCCTGGGCGCAACTGCTGATCAGCTCCACCAGGTCGAACGGAATGTGCTCAAGCTCCAGGGCCGCGCGCTCGATGCGCGAGAAGTCGAGGATGTCGTTGATCACCTTCAGCAGGTGTTCGGTGGACTCCGAGGCCAGCGCCGCGTATTCGGTCTGTTCCTCGGTCATGTCGGTGGTTTCCAGCAGTTGCAGCATGCCCAGCACCCCGTTCATCGGCGTGCGCAATTCATGGCTCATCATTGCCAGGAAGTCCGACTTGGCATTGTTCGCCCGCTCGGCTTCTTCGCGGGTCTGGATCAACTGGGCCATGGCCTGGTGCTGTTCACGACTGGCCTGGTTCAAGCCATCGGCGAGGTTATTGATGTGGCGCGACAGGTCGCCCAGCTCCGAGTCATCCACGATGGGCAGCGGCGTCTGGTAATCGCCCTGCTGGATCGCCTTGACCGCATTGCCCATGGCGCTGATCGGTTGCGACAGGCTGGCCGCCAGGCGCCGGGCCAGCAGGAAGGTAAACAGCAGGGCGAACAGCGCGAGAATCCCGGCCTTGAACAGGATTTCCTGCTGGCGCTGGCTGAACGCATCGTTGGACATGCCGACAATCACTCGCCCCAGGTAGTCCGCGCGCGGGGCCTTGGGCTCGGCAGTACTGTCCTGGAAGAAGTCATTGCCCAGCTGGATATGTTGCAGGCGAATCGGCGCCTGGAAGACTTTCACCGACAGCGAGCGATCGTGCTTCTCCGACGGTTGCTCGACATACACCAGGATATTTTCTGCGCTGTCCTGAATCTCCAGGAAGCGCACGTGCGGCGTGGCGAGGGTGGCCCGCAACAGGCTTTCAAGCACGTCGTTGTTGCCGGAAATCACCCCGTATTCGGTGGCCGGCGCCAGTTGGTTGGCGATCAACTGGCCGGTGTGGTCCAGTTCCTGGCGCAGGTCCTGGATCCGCACGAAGGTGAAGAAGCTGATCAACAGCAGCGTCAGCAGGAGTGCCGGGCCCAGGGTAATGAGCTGGGTCCGGGTGTTGATGTCCCAACGGCGACGAAATGTCATGGGCGTTTTTCTCCTTCGGCCAGGCGGGCGGCGACGTTGGTTTCGTCCACCTGTTCGATCCCCAGTGAGCGCGCAACCTGCGGGTTGCCTACGACTTTGAAACGTTCCGGGTACAGCGAGCGCGGCCAACTGGCCGGCGCATGATCCAGCAGGCGGTCGAGCACATCCAGCCAGTCGGTCTGATCGCTGTAGGTGCTGGCCAGGCTGCCGGCCTTGACGAACCCGGCGTTGGGCCCGACCAGTGGCAATTGCCTGGCGTAGCTGCTGAGCAGCAGGTTTTTCGCGGTTTTCGGGTTGTACAGCTGGGGATCATCCAGCCCCAGCAAGACGTCGCTGTTCTTGAACAGGCTTTGCAGCGGGCGACTGTCATTAATGTTTTCCCAAAGCTGGGGCACGATCTCCAGGCCCATGGGCGCGGCGTACTGGCGCAGCTCGCGCAGCAGGAACTCGCTGTCGATGCCATAGAGCACGCCGATGCGCCGGGCCTGAGGCAGGATGCCGGTGATCAGGCGCAGTTGTCGGTCCAGCGGTGG
>NZ_JACARK010000529.1:0-2121 GCF_013386655.1 Pseudomonas sp. K5002
TGGCGGCCATACCACGGCCAACACACCGGCACGCCGCCACGGATGGCGCCGACCTGCGGCCACTTGGCCGCGCACCACAGCCAGGGCTTCTGGCCCGTGGGCTGAAAGTGCAGCAATTGCGCGCCCTGACGACTGAACACCGCCTGGCAGAGCGGGTGATCGATCACCAGCACATCGCGCATCTGGAAGCGTTCCCAGGCGAATACCGGCCGCTCGCGCAGGGATTTGAAAAAGCGTTGCAGCGGATGCTCATGCATGTGCCACGGTCCTGAATATCTTTGCAGGCGCTGGCTTGCCTGCGATGGCATCGCCTCGGTGTGGCAGATACACCGTGGGGCGCGCATCGCAGGCAAGCCAGCTCCCACACAAAAAAAAGCGGATAGCCATGGCTACCCGCAAAATGCGCACAGAGAGAAGGAGCTTATCGCAACAACGTTAGAACGTAGACTGAATTTTCAGGCCCGCTACCACCGCGTTGTCGACTTGCTTAACACCACCTGGATTGGCGATGTATTGCAGGTTGGGACGCACGGTCAGCCAGTTGGTGACGTGGATGCCGTAGTTGAGTTCGACGTTGTACTCCGTGTTACGCAGCGGTGCGTAACCCGATTGGTCGTAATCCGTGAAACCGCCGGCCGCGTTGAGCAACTCAGCATTTTTCTTCACGTCACTGTTGGCATGGATACGGGATACACCGATACCCACGTCATCTTTTGTACGTGCGTCGAATGGACCTTTATACACAAGCATCAGCGACTGGTAGTTGTCGACCAGGTTGGTGTCTTTGTCGTGGAAGGTGACGTTGGCCGCAATGTTCAAGCCGCGGGAAGCATCGCCATTGTGGGTGGTGAGTTGCTGTTGCAGAACGCCCCAGTAACCGCTTTTGCTGCTGCGAACGCGGAAGGCTGCGCCCGTGGTGCCAGCATCGTTACCGTTGACGTCTTCACGTACGTCGGTAGCGTCGGCGGTGCTCTTGTAGTAACCCACACGGTATTCGCCCGGCAGGCCATTGACCTTCGGCGACCAGACCAATTCAACCGGCAATACGGTGCCCTTGGTGCCGCTGCCGCTGAGCTTGAAGCCGTTGCCGTGCTCCAGTTGCGACGGGTTCTGGTTGTACGCACCGATTTGCGCATACAGCTCAGGCGTGATGTTGTACTTCACGCGGATAGCCGCCTGGCTGACGGGCCAGTTGTACCAGGTGTTTACATAGTTACCGACCTGCGAGCCACAGAACGACAGGTTCTGGAAGTCGCACGGGAAGGTGTTGAAGTCTTCGCCTTCACCGAAGTAACCGAGTTTCACGTCCAGCTTGTTGTCGAACATCTGGTGCTGAATCCAGAACTGGGTCAGACGCACCATGTGGCCTCGGCCGTCGACTTCCTGAGACGAGCTCAAGGTGCCGGCACGCGGGTCACCAATACGGTCGTTGGAAATGTTTGCGCCATTACGATTGGTCAACTGGATCTTGGCCTGGGTGTTATCCCAGCCCCACAGCTTTTGCAGGTCCAGTGCCACGCCCAGACCGAACTGGTCAGCGTAACGGGCAGTCTTGTCGTTGTTGTAGCCACCGCTGAGGTTGCCACCGACTTCACCGACGTAATCCGCCTTGATGTCGATACCTTGCTCGATCAGCTTGGTGCGCTCGCCGCCCCAATCGCCGGTCATCCACTTGGAATCGGCGCTGAACGCGTCGTCCGCCATCGCATTGGCGGACAGTACCAGGGCGGCTGCTGCTGACAGTTGGCAGATCAGCCGGGTGTTGTTGTGGTGCTTTTTCATCCCTACATCCTCGTCTTTATTGTTATTAACTGTTTTTATCTAACGCGGTTTACTTCTTTGTGAGAGCAGGACTCTCACAAAAGCCCCTACACATCATTTGAAACTTCAGCGTCCCTTGAATTGAGCGACGTTGTCGGCACGGTCCTGGGCAGGCAACGAAGCGGCAGTGCCCAGGCGCTCGCCGGTCTTGGCGTCGAACAGCAACACTTTGGCCGGGTCGAACTGCAAGGTCAGGGTCTCGCCCACTTGCGGCGCCACATCGGGCGCCAGGCGGCAGCAGACCTTGGTGTCATTGATTTGCACGAACACCAGGGTGTCCGGACCGGTCGGCTCGGTGAC
>NZ_JACARK010000530.1:0-9616 GCF_013386655.1 Pseudomonas sp. K5002
CGCTCGGCGGACGAAGTGGACCTGCGCACCCTGCGCCGGCGCTTCAGCGTGCGGGCCAATGACTTTTTTGTCGGAGTGTATGGCGGTCGGCTGTTCGACACCATGGAACGCATGGCACCGCTGTGCGAACTGCGCTTCGTGCCGGAAGGCGACACCGATGACGAGGCCCTGCGTGAAGGCCGTCTCGACCTGCGGGTGGGCAACACCATGCCGATCACCCCGGAAGTGAAGGTGCAGAACCTGTTCACCACCACCTTCGTCGGCCTGGCACGGGAAGGGCACCCGTTGTTCGATGGAGAAATCACCGCCGAACGGTTTGCCAGCTATTCGCATATCAGCATCTCCCGCCGCGGCATTGCCCGGGGGCCCATCGACACCGCCCTGAACGCCCAGGGCCTGGAACGCCGAGTCGCGATGATCGCCCCGGGGTTTCACGGCGCGATGTTCATGCTGCCGGACTCCGACCTGATCCTGCCGGTGCCCAAGGAAGCGCTCTACAGCGCCAATCGCCTGAAGCTGCCGTTGCGAGCCTTCACCCTGCCAATTTCCCTGCCGACCCTGGTGCTGACCCAAGCCTGGCACCCGCGTTTCGACAAGGACCCGGCCCATAGATGGCTGCGCGAGACCATGCGTGAATGCTGCGAGGCGACGTGGAAGGAAGCGCAGCCCACGTGAGTCGCAAGTGAGCCCGGTCAATGTGGGAGCTGGCTTGCCTGCGATGCGGGCGACACGGCTTTTCAGGCATAGCGAGGTGATGCCATCGCGGGCAAGCCCGGCTCCCACAGAGATCGCCTACATTTTGATCATTGCGTCTGGTGCACTTATAAGCTTCCGATAAGTCACTTTTTGTCATGTCTAAGCCTTATTAAACTGCTCGGGTATTTCCTATTCCGAGTTGTAGTTCATGACGTCCCTCGCTGCTCCCGCACCCCTGGCCGCAGCCAAACCGACCGCCATTACCCCGCCCGTTTTCGGCCCGCGTATCATCATCGGCCTGGTGGGCGTATTGCTTGCGGTACTGGTGTCCGGCCTCAACGAGATGGTGACCAAAGTCGCTCTCGCCGATATTCGTGGTGCGATGTACATCGGCTTCGACGAAAGTACCTGGCTGGTGGCTGCCTACACCGCCACCTCTGTCTCGGCGATGGCCTTTGCACCCTGGTGTTCGGTGACGTTCTCTCTGCGCCGTTTCACTCTCTGCGCCATCGGCCTGTTCACCGTGCTTGGCGTGCTGTGCCCGTTCGCACCGAACTACGAAAGCCTGCTGATCCTGCGCACCGTGCAAGGCCTGGCCGGTGGCGCCTTGCCGCCGATGCTGATGACCGTGGCCCTGCGGTTCCTGCCGGCCAACGTCAAGCTGTACGGCCTGGCCGGCTATGCCCTCACGGCCACTTTCGGCCCTAGCCTCGGCACACCGCTGGCGGCCATGTGGACCGAATACGTCGGCTGGCAATGGGCGTTCTGGCAGATTGTCGGGCCGTGCCTGCTGGCCATGGCGGCCGTGGCCTACGGCTTGCCCCAGGACCCGCTGCGCCTGGAGCGCTTCAAGCAGTTCAACTGGCGTGGTCTGCTGCTGGGGTTCCCGGCGATCTGCATGCTGGTGATCGGCCTGTTGCAGGGCAATCGGCTGGACTGGTTCGAGTCGCCGCTGATTACCTCATTGTTGATCGGCGGCCTGGTGTTGCTGGTGCTGTTCATGATCAACGAGTGGTCGCACCCGATGCCGTTTTTCAAGTTGCAGATGCTTGGGCTACGCAACCTGTCGTTCGCGCTGATTGTGCTCGCCGGGGTGCTGATCGTGCTGCTGGCGGTGACCATAATTCCGTCCAGCTACCTGGCCCAGGTCCAAGGCTACCGCCCGCTGCAAACTGCACCGGTGATGCTGATCATGGCGCTGCCGCAGTTGATCGCACTGCCGTTGGTGGCGGCGTTGTGCAACTTGCGCTGGGTCGATTGCCGCTGGGTATTGGGCATTGGCTTGAGCATGTTGATCCTGTCCTGCGTGGGCGGGGCGCAACTCACGTCGGCATGGATTCGCGATGATTTCTACGTGCTGCAACTGCTGCAGATCTTCGGGCAACCGATGGCGGTGTTGCCGCTGCTGATGCTCTCCACCGGCAGCATCACGCCCCAGGACGGGCCTTTCGCCTCGGCGTGGTTCAACACCGTCAAAGGCTTGGCCGCCGTGGTCGCCACCGGCGTGCTCGATGCCCTGACCACACACCGCCTGCATTTCCACTCGACCATGCTGGTGGACAGCCTGGGCAACTCGCCCCTGGCCGACAGCGATGCCGCCGGCCTTGCCCATCGGCTGCACGAGCAGGCCGTGGTGCTCACCTCTTCGGATCTCTACTACGTCATGGCCGGTGTCGCGGCGGCGTTGATCCTGCTGATTTTCTGGATGCCGACGCGGATTTATCCGCCCCGCGCGCCGACTTGATTGCTCACTGAGCCAAAGGGATTGTTATGAAACGCAAAGACAAAATCGCTGTAACCGTCATCACCGTGTTTGCCGTAGGTGTGCTGGTTTACCTGCTGGCGCCGGGTGTGTTCGGCAGCAAACGCCAGAGCACCAACGACGCCTTCGTCGCCGCTGACTACACCCTGGTGGCGCCGCGTGTGGCCGGCTTCATCAAGGAAGTGCTGGTGGAAGACAACCAGCGGGTCAAGGCCGGGCAGTTGCTGGCGCTGATCGATGACCGTGACTTCCGCGCCGCTGCCCAGGCGGCCGATGCCGATACGCTGGTGGCCCAGGCGCAGCTGAAAAATGCCACGGCAACCCTGGAGCGCCAAAGCTCGGTGATCGCCCAGGCCCAGGCGACTGTGGCGGCGGATCGTGCCGAAGTGGCGTTTGCCGAACACGAACTGAACCGCTACAACCACCTCGCGGGTGTAGGCGCCGGCACCGTACAGAACGCCCAGCAAGCCAAGACGCGTATTGACCAGGCCACCGCGCGCCTGGCGAATGCCACGGCGGTGCTGGCCGCTGAACGCAAGCAGGTGGAAATCCTCAGCGCCCAGCGTGATGCGGCAGAGGGCGGCCTGAAACGTGCCCAGGCCGCACTGGAAATGGCCAGCAATAAGCTGTCGTACACCCGCATCGTTGCGCCGGTGGACGGCATGGTCGGCGAGCGCGCGGTGCGGGTCGGCGCCTATGTGACGCCGGGCAGCAAGATCCTCGCCGTGGTACCGCTGGCCGAGGCCTACGTGGTGGCCAATTTCCAGGAGACCCAGTTATCCCACATGCACGCTGGCCAAACGGTGGACGTGAAGGTCGACAGCCTCGACGGCGAAGTGCTCAAGGGCCACCTCGAAAGCCTGGCGCCAGCTACCGGCGTGACATTTGCCTCGGTCAAACCCGACAACGCCACCGGCAACTTCACCAAGGTGGTGCAGCGTATTCCGGTAAAAATCATCCTGGAGCCCGGCCAGGCGTTGACCGAGCGCCTGCGGGTCGGCATGTCGGTGGAAGCCAGCGTCGACACCCACGCCGCCGCCCAGCAACGTGAGGTGGCGCAGCAATGAGACGCCTTGCCTGGTTAACCTTGAGCCTGCTCACCCTGAGTGCCTGCACCGTCGGCCCGGACTTCCAGCGCCCGCTGAATCCCGTCGGCCAATGGACCGAGCCCCATGGCCGGCAAGCCGCCAGCCACGCGGTCAACGACCCGCTGGAAGAGCGCTGGTGGGAAGTGTTCCACGACGCGCAGCTCACCGCGCTTACCCATCGCGCGCTGACCGATAACCTTGACCTGAAACTCGCCAGCAGCCGCCTGCAACAAAGCCGCGCGGCGCGCCAGGTGATCACCGCCGAGCGCTACCCGACCGTCAACGCCACCGGCGATTACCTGCGTCAGCGCAACAGCGCCGATGGCTTGAGCGATGCCTCGGGCAAGAACGGCCGCTCGGCGTTCAACCAGTGGGACATGGGTTTCTCCGCCGCCTGGGAACTGGACTTCTGGGGCCGCGTAAAACGCGAAACCGAAGCCGCCGACGCCACCCTGCAAGTCGCCGAAAACGACCGCCGCGCGGTGCTGTTGTCGGTGCTGGCGGAAACCGCCCAGGACTACATCCAGCTGCGCGGCGTGCAAAACACCCGCGCCGTCACCGAGCAAAACCTCGAGGTGGCGCGCCACAGCCTGAAGCTCTCGCAACTGCGCCTGGCCGATGGTGTCGCCACTGACCTGGACGTAGCCGAAGCCGCTGCTCAAGTGGCCGCCATCGAGGCGCGCCTGCCGGATTTGCAGCAACGCCAGGACCAGTTGATCAACGCCCTGAGCCTGCTGATGGGCGAACCGCCACAAGCCTTGTACGCCGAATTGTCCAAGGACGCTGCGGTGCCGCAAACCCAACGCCAGGTCGCCATCGGCCTGCCGTCGCAACTGGCCGAGCGCCGCCCGGATATCCGCCAGGCCGAAGCTCGCTTGCATGCGGCCACCGCCTCCATTGGTGTGGCCAAGGGCGACTTCTACCCGCGCATCACCCTGTCTGGCAGCGTGGGCTCCCAGGCGTTGCAGCTGGCGGATTTCGGCTCGTGGAGTTCGCGTGCATTCGCCTTCGGCCCGCAACTGAGCTTGCCGATTTTCAACGGTGGCCGGTTGCAAGGCATGCTCGATCTGCGCGAAGCCCAGCAACAGGAAGCGGCCCTGGCCTACCAGCAGACCGTGCTGCGGGCCTGGCATGAAATCGATGATCAACTGACCCGCTACAACGCCAGCCAACTGCGGCGCGACAGCCTTGCCGAAGCCGTGCGGCAGAACCAGATCGCCCTTGCCACGGCGCAGCATCAATACGTCGAAGGCGTGGTGGATTTCGTCAACGTACTGACCGTGCAAAGTGCGTTGCTGGCGACCCAGGAGCAGTGGGTGGAAAGCTCCACCGGCGTGTCCCTGGCCATGGTCGGGTTGTACAAGGCATTGGGCGGGGGCTGGGAGTCGGTGTATCCGGAACAGACGGCAGGGCGTTAATACCAGTGCCCACAGTCCAGGGACTGTGGGCATTCAAGGATTCTGCAAAAACACCACATACCCTCGAAACCACTCACTGCCCTTCAAATACCCCGGCTCCTCCCACTCTCCACCCTGAATCAACCCAATCTTGAACGGCACCCCCAACCGGTTCATGCGTGGCAGATACGCCGCGTAGTCCGGGATGCTGTGGCGGCCCTGGTAGGTCTGCACCACCACTTCATCAATCACGCCCTTGAGTTGTGCGATGGCGGCCGGGTCGGCGTTGCTGCTCCAGTCCATCAGCCCGGTGATGCTCAGGCGTAGATCCTTGGGCAAGCGTTGGCGCAGGTCGCGCAGAAAATCCGCGTATTCGTCGAGGTATTGCGTGCGCGCATCGAAGTCGATCTGGATGCCCACCACCGGATTGCCCGCATCCCGCCAGCGTTGCACCTGGCCGAGCATCTGGCTGTACACCGACTCGGGCCAGTGCAGGGTGTGGGCGCGGTACACCACCCAGATTTCACCCTGGGTGATGCGCGGCACACTCATGCCCTGGGCGATGAATTGCACGCCACGCCGGGGCGCGCGGCGGGTCGAGTTGATCTGGCCCTGGAGGATGTACAGGGTTTTCGCCTGCTTGAGCACCGGCTGCGGCGCGACGCCGCTCCACAGCCAGAATGCATCATGGTCGCGGGCGTCCACCGCGCCGAAGGCCGGGCTTGCCAGCAGGAGCAGGGCGAGCCAGAAACGCTTCACGGCTTACCAGTAGTACTGCAGCGACTTGCCCCACTGGGTGTCGGCGAACCCGGTTTTCAACTGGCGGAACCAGCCTTTGCGTACGTTCTTGTCGACGTCTTCGCCGCCGCAACTGTTGTAGCCCGAAGGTCCGTAGCAGTTGATGGCACGAAACAGCGCGTAGGCCTTGTCGTTTCGCGGTGCCTTGGGATTACCGATTACCCGCTTGTAGCCCTCCAGTCGCGAGAAGGTTTCACCCTTGAAGGGCGAGGCAGTGCTGCCCAGGCTGCCGGCGGAGCGCGCCTGTTCCAGGGGCATGCCGTCCAGGCCGTTACGCAGGACGAATTCCCCCAGGCAGTTCAGGCCCTGCGGGTTTTTCGGATCGGCCTGCAAGGTGCTGGCGATTTGCGCGATGCTCGGGCAGGTGTAGCCGGACTCGGCCTTGTCACCGTTCCACTGGAACAGTCTCAACGACTGGCCGCCGCTGTAGACGTAGCCCAGGCTGGTGCCGAGCTTGTCATCGGGAACCGAGGCGGGCAGTTGCTTGAGGTCCTCGGCAAAGGTCTCGAACTGGCCGCGCAGCAGGTCTTTATAGAGCAGCGTGAATTGCGCAGTCTGGCGCTCTACCGGGTCTTCGGCATGGGCAAGCTGTTGGCGCAGCAGGTCGGGACCGGCGACGTTGCGCAGCAGGATATAGCGCACCTGCTTGGCACTGATCGGCGAATCGGCGGCGAATACCTTGGCCAGCTGGCCGCTGCGTTCGTAGTTCATCGCCAATGCCAGCTCCAGCTGGTCACGTTGCAACGGTTGCCTGGCCAGCGGCAGCAGTTGCAGCCACAGCGCCTCGGCGGCTTTCCAGTCTTCCTTGGCTTCCAGCGCGAGGCCACGCAGGGTCTGTTGGCTGAAAGCGAAGTAGTCGAGATTCGACGGCACGTCTTGCGGCAGCAGCTTCAAGGCACGGTCGGGCTGATGCTCGACGTTCAGGGCAAACGCCGCCTGCACGTAGGCATACAGCGCGGGCTCCTGCGCGAACACCGCTTTTTGTGCATCGAGCGCTTCACGCGTGAGCTTCGGCGGCTCACCGGCACGCATCCACATCAGGTCGTTGAGGGCCAGGATCAACGGGTTGCCCACAGGTGCCGTGGTGCTGGTCAGCAGCTTGGTGTCGGCTTCCTGCACCAGTTCATCCAGCGACACGTTGCGCTGGGCATCGGTGGCCTGGGTCAGTTGCCAGGCAAAGTCGTCCGCCAGTTTGTCGGGGTTGGGCGCCAGCCAGTGCACCCGGCGCAACAGGCCACGGGCGGAGGCGGCGTATTCGCCCTGTGGATAAGTTTTCAGGTAGTCGTCGAAAGCGCTTTCGGCCCGTTGCAGGGCAGACTTATCCACATGCTCAAGCGACGGCGTGCCGTATTCATCGAAGGCATTTTGCTGGGCGTCGTTCAGCGCGGTGCGGGCGGTCATGTACAGCGCTGTTTCCTTCAGCCAGGGCAGCGAGCTGCTCGTCAGCCCGGCAAAACCTTTTTGCGCATCGCTGAAGCGTCCGCTGTAAAAGTCCCCGGCGGCTTTCAGGTAGGTGAGCAATGCCTGGCCGTCTGCCGATTTGATTTGGTCGGCCTCGCCTGCCGCTACGCCGTCCGAGGAACAACTGCCGAGCATCTGCAGCCGCAGCTTGGCCAGTAACTGGCGCTCGGCCTGCGGTACATCGGCCTTCACCACCTGGCTGATAAACGCGGCGGCGCTGTCATCGGCGTTGCTGCGGCAGCGGCTGCCTTCGCCGGAAAGGAAGGCTTCACCGGCGGTCTTGGCGTCGTCGCGGGTGATGCCCAGCGGGCTGAGCAGTGCAACCAGTTCGGCGGTGCGCGAGTCGTCGGGTTTGTTGTCGGGCTCATCCGCAGCCGGCATAAGCCGATACACCGGAAAGGGCACCGGGCCAAATCCTTCGGACACGTCCTGCTCGCCCAAGGCATTCGGCGCCAGCGGCATGACGTTTTTGTCCGCCAGCAACAGCCGCAGGTTGACCCGGCTGTCATTGCCGGGGCTCAGGAAGGGCAGGTTGCTGCACACGTCCAGGCTGTTGCGCGACACCCGCCAATCCGGGTAGCAAGAGTCATCGCCGCTGGCGTGGGCCTGGAGGGGAAGGGTGGCGAGCAATGCCAGTGCCAGGGGTGACAGAAGACCGATGCGCATGAAATGTCCTTGATCCTGAATCCATGGAAGGCAGCAATCATAGCGTGATCCGATGAAAGCGTCGGAGACGTCCTGCGCAAAATTCAGATTTGTCCGATTGGCGGATGGTTGGTCAAATCCATGCAAAACAGCGGGCGAATCAAGGCCTTTTGACCTAGAGTGGCGGGTGTTCGCGCAAGCGCAGGTTCAGTAGTGGGTGAGGAAGTAGAGGTGCGACGCTCTGTGGCGGAACAAGACAACAAGGCCGGGGCATTGCCCGTGCTCAATCCTGGCCTTTGGGAGAATGCCGGCTGGCTGGCTCGGTTGTGGTGGGTACCGCTGGTGGCGTTGGCCATGGCCATGCGTTTCTATGGCCTGACCGCCTCCGCCATCTGGGGCGATGAAGGTTCAAGCCTGCTGCTCGCCGAGTATTCCCTGGAAGACCTGTGGTTTCACGCCGCACATGACGTTCATCCGCCGCTGTATTTCTTCATGCTGCGCGGCTGGATCGAGGTGTTCGGCGACAGCATTTTCTCCCTGCGCAGCATGAGTGCGATCCCCGGTGTGGTCGCAGTCGGCCTGGGAATCTGGCTGACAAGGCTGGTCGCGACCCGTCGCGCGGCGGTGCTGGCCGGGATTCTGTTGGCGTTGCTGCCCACGGCAGTGCGCTACAGCCAGGAAGTGCGGATGTATTCGCTGCTGGGCGTATGGCTGCTGGCCGCCACCCTGGCATTGGTGTATTGGGTCCGCCAGCCTGAGCGCAAGCGCTATCTGGTGGCCTATGCGCTGTTGATGACGGCAGCCTTCTACACCCACTATTTCACCGCGTTGTGCGTACTGGTGCATTGGTCATGGCTGCTGTTGCTGCGCCAGCCACGGGCCGGCGGCTTGCGCCTGGTCACGCGCGCGGGCTGGTGGTTGGCCAACATTGCCATTGTGTTGCTGTACTTGCCCTGGCTCCCGAATCTGCTGGGCCTGGTGCAGCACACCGAAGAACTCAAGGTGGGCGGTGATATTGGCTGGGAAGACCCGGTCAACCTGTATTCCGTGCCGTCGATGGTGTGGCAGTTCCTCATTCAGGACCCGGGCGACCACTTGTGGCGACCGCTCTTTGTGGTGTTTCCGTTATTGCTGATGGCGCTGGTCGGTGTGACTGCCTGGCGCGATCAAAGCCGCTTTCGCTTTGGCTGGCTGCTGGGGCTTTTTTTCATGCTGCCAGTGCTGCTGGTCTATGGGGTTTCGTTTATTTCCCCGGTGTTTATCGAGCGTTATCTCACCGCCTACGCGATGAGTTTGCCGATCATCGTGGCGTTGGCCGTCGACCGTCTGTCGCCGCGCCTGCCGCTCGCAGCGGCGGCAGTCTTCGTGTTGTTTGTCGGGGTCGAGCTGGTGGGCGTGAAAACCAACTCCACCGTCGATGAGCATGATCAATTCAACGTGGTGGTGGAGTTCGTCAATCGCAACTACCAGGAAGATGACCGCATCGTCATCAGCGACATGCTGTGGTACCTGCCCTACGTCTATTACGACGAGACCGACGCCCAGTTGCAGCTTTTCACACCGCCGACCGCCGCCGGCAAGTCCACCCGGCCTAATGCCTATGGTTTTGGCACCCTGGTGGACCAGGATGGCGGGCGCATCTACCTTGATCGCTTGTCGGCGTTACCCGCCGAGATCCAGCGTGTATGGCTGATCAGCGCCGCGGAGCCGCCGGATGAGTTTGCCCCGTTGCCGGCCGGATGGCGTCAGCTCAGCCAACAGGACGGCGG
>NZ_JACARK010000531.1:0-1022 GCF_013386655.1 Pseudomonas sp. K5002
TGCTGGCCGTGCCCAAGGGTGAAATGGAAGCCGCCTCGGCGTTCGGCATGACGCCACGCCAGGCACTGTTGCGGGTGCGCCTGCCACGGGCCATGCGCCTGCTGCTGCCGACCCTCGCGGGGGAGACGGTGATGCTGCTCAAGTCCACGGCGCTGGCCTCGACCATTGCCGTGGTCGACCTGCTTGGCGCCGCCAATGTGGTACGCGCCCAGACCTTGCAGATCTACCAGCCGCTGCTGCTGGTGGCCGGGGTCTACCTGTGCCTGACCTTTTTGATTGAAGCCCTGTACGCCATTGCCGAGCGACGCGGCACACCGTTGCGCAGGTCTGCCGGATGAAAACCGATCGCTCGTTGCAAGGGATTGCCCTGTGCTCGCTGGCCTATGCGTTCCTGGCGCTGCAGGACGCCGGGATCAAATGGCTGGTGGCCGACTACTCAGTGTTCACCATCCTGTTCTGGCGTAGCCTGGTGGTGGTCGCCGCGTGCGTGATCGCCGGGCGAATGGGTTTGCTCAAGCGCGCCTGGCACTCGGTCAGCCGCAAGCTGTTGATCATCCGCGGCCTGCTGTCGCTGCTGGCCTGGCTGCTGTACTACACCGCCGCCAGAGACCTGACCCTGGCGGAAATGACCACGCTGTATTTTTCCGCACCGATCATGGTCACGTTGCTCGCGGCATTGATCCTCAAGGAGCGCGCCAGTCGCGGCCAGTGGATTTCGCTGATCATCGGCTTTGTCGGCGTGGTGATCGCCTGTCGCCCCAGCAACATGCTCGACCCATTGCCAATCGCCCTGACATTGGCGGCAGCACTGTGCTGGGCGTTTACCTATATCCAGTTGCGCCAGGTGGACGACAACACCTCGGTGCTGGAGCAGATGCTGATCACCAATGTGGTGTTTGTGATCTGCATGGCGCTGACGCTGCCCTGGACCCACACGCCATCGCCGACCCCGGCATGGCTGGGCATGCTCGGCGCGGGGCTGGTGGGCGGGATTGGCCAGTTCCTGCTGTTTGCGAGCTTCC
>NZ_JACARK010000532.1:0-11139 GCF_013386655.1 Pseudomonas sp. K5002
TGGCCGGTGGCCCAGGCGCTCACACCGGACAGCTTGCGGCGCAGCGGTTCGATCTTGCGCACGCCACAGCACTCGCCATGGCCGTCCTTGTAGAAACTGAACAGGCCCTTTTCCTTGACGAAGGGTTCCAGCTTGCTCTGGTCCGGCGAGATCAGTTCGATGTCGATCTTGTAGAACTCACGCACCTGCTCGATAAACCGGTAGGTCTCCGGGTGCAGGCGACCGGTGTCGAGGCTGAACACCTTGACGTTCTTGTTCAGCTTCCAGGCCATGTCTACCAGCACCACGTCCTCGGCACCGCTGAAAGAGATCCACAGGTCGTCACCAAACTGGCTGAAGGCCAGCTTGAGAATGTCCTGGGCGGATTTGTTGGCGTAAGTCGCGGCGAGTTCAGCGACGTTGAAGGCTTGGTTCATCAGGACGGTTCCTACAGGTCAGTGGCGCTGAGCGCTCTATAGGGGGGCGATGGTAACAAAATCCCGCCTGCGTTGCGGCGGCCAGCGTGAATCGCTAGAGTTCGGCAGTCCTTTTGCTCGCTCAACTCAATAACTTTAAATGGGAGTGTCTTGTGGAAATTGCCTGTCTCGACCTGGAAGGGGTGCTGGTTCCGGAAATCTGGATCGCCTTCGCCGAAAAAACCGGTATTGAATCCTTGCGGGCCACCACCCGGGACATCCCCGACTACGACGTGCTGATGAAACAGCGCCTGCGCATTCTTGATGAGCATGGGCTGAAGCTCTCGGACATCCAGGAAGTGATCGCCACCCTCAAGCCGCTGGACGGCGCCATCGAGTTCGTCAACTGGCTACGCGAGCGCTTCCAGGTGGTGATCCTGTCTGACACCTTCTATGAGTTCTCCCAGCCGCTGATGCGCCAACTGGGTTTCCCGACCTTGCTGTGCCACCGGTTGATCACCGACGAAAATGACCGGGTGGTGAGCTACCAGCTGCGTCAGAAAGATCCCAAGCGTCAGTCGGTGCTGGCCTTCAAGACCCTGTACTACCGCGTGATTGCCGCCGGTGATTCCTACAACGACACCACCATGCTGGGTGAGGCCGACCGTGGGATTCTGTTCCACGCGCCGGAGAACGTGATTCGCGAGTTCCCGCAGTTCCCGGCGGTGCATACGTTTGAGGATTTGAAGAAAGAGTTCATCAAGGCGTCGAATCGGCAGTTGAGCCTGTAAGTTATTTGGCGTGGCTGACGCCTCATCGCAGGCAAGCCAGCTCCCACATGTTGACCGCGCTCCCATGTGGGAGCCGGGCTTGCCCGCGATGGGGCCGGTATGGCCACTGCACAGCCTAGACCCCTGCCAGCAAACTCTCATAAGGAATGCGCAAGCCTTCATGCAGGCGTTTGATCATCGACAAGCTCAGCTTGCGCTTATGATTCAACACTTCGGAAACCCGCCCGCTCGGACCTATGAAAGGCTCCAGGTCACGGGCGGTCAGGCCTAGTTGCTCCATTCGAAATTTAATCGCTTCGACGGGATCCGAAGGCGGCATTGGGAAATGCTCCGCTTCGTACTTTTCGATAAGTATCGCGAGAATTTCCAGCTCGTCACCCTCGGGCGAGCCGATTTCCGCTTCCCATAGCTGTTCGACGCGCGCGAGCGCAGCGGTCAGGTCTTCCTGGGAATGAATGGGTTTGATGTTCATCACACGGTCTCCGCATTGATCTGATCGTACTGCGCGTGGGTCCCCACGAAGCGTATGAACGCAAGCTGTCGCTGATAATTGATCGCCATGATCACTCGATACTTGTTGCCGCCTATGTTGAACACAACCCGGCCCCCTTTGAGAATGCTCGCTGTCCTTAGCTCTGCCTTGAGGGCCTGAGGGGTTGGGTAAACAGCTTTTTCCATATGGCGATACAGCTCGACCAGCGGCGTTTTGGCATCCATGCAACCAGGGTGGTTTTCCCAGAATATTCGTAGGCCAGACAGAGCGATTATCCGCATCGCTGTGACCTCCCAATTTGGGAGATAATAGGTGCGGTTGAGGGCAGATGCAATCTCGGAAATCTTTCCTGACAAGTAGGCAGTCGTTTCATGTGATCCTTCACAGACGGCTGGTGGACGGTTGAAACCGGACGCTATCCTCCGGCTTCGACCCCGTCTACTTCGGTACTGATTCAGGTCTTTTCTGCTGCGTGGCTCTACGTCAGCGAGCCAGGAAGGGGCTGGGTGCTACAGGCTTTCCAAGGTTTGTAACAACACCCGCACCTTGGTCATCGACTCCTGATACTCCGCCTGCCACTCCGAGTCCGCGACAATCCCGCCGCCGCCCCAGCAGCACACCTGACCATCCTTGACCAACAGGCTGCGAATGGCGATGGAGCTGTCCATCTCGCCGCGCACGTCCAGATACACCAGCGAACCGCAATACAACCCGCGCCGGGTTGGCTCCAGCTCGTCGATGATCTGCATCGCGCGAATCTTCGGTGCGCCGGTGATGGAGCCGCCGGGGAAGCTGCCGGCGATCAGGTCGAGGGCGTCTTTATCGTCGGCCAATTCGCCGGTCACGCTGCTCACCAGATGATGCACATTTGGATAGCTTTCCAGGCTGAACAACTCCGGGACCCTCACCGAGCCGGTGCGGCAGGTGCGGCCCAGGTCGTTGCGCAGCAGGTCGACGATCATCAGGTTTTCGGCACGATCCTTGGGGCTGGCCAGCAATTCAGCGGCGTTGGCTGCATCTTCCTCGGGCGTCGCCCCCCTTGGCCGGGTGCCCTTGATCGGGCGGGTTTCCACCTGGCGCTGGCTGATTTTGACGAAGCGCTCCGGCGATAAACTCAATACCGCGCCATCATCCGGCAAGCTCTGGAACCCGGAAAACGGCGTCGGGCAGGCTTCGCGCAAGGCGCAGTAGGCCACCCACGGATCGCCACTGCACGGGGCACGGAAACGTTGGGCAAAGTTGACCTGGTAGCAGTCACCCGCCTGGATGTAATCCTGGATGCGGGCGAGTGCGTGTTTGTAGGTGTCGGCTGTCACGTCCGGGGCCATTGGGCCTTGCAGCTTGAAGGTGGCCGATGCGCTGATGGTCGGCTGACCGAACAAGGTAATCAGGCGTTGCCGTTCGCTTTCCGCCAGTTTGGGGTGGAACACCAGTTGGCTGGTCTGCGCCTGGTGATCGCTGATCAAGGCCCAGGCGTACAGGCCAAAGCGTGCATCCGGCAGGTGCAGGTCGTCCACCGCCAGGTGCGGCAGTTGTTCCAGATGGCGACCGAAGTCGTAGCTCAGGTAGCCGATGAGGCCACCGGCAAACGGCAGTTCGTAGGGCGCGGGGATCGTGGCTTCACCCAGCAACGTCAGGTTTTCCCGCAGGCGCTGCAGGAAATCACTGCCGCTTTCGTCGGGCAGTACCGCCAGGGTCGTCTCGGGCCAGGCGCTCAGCAGGTCATAACGGCCGCGCTCGGCCGCCGGTCGGCCACTGTCCAGCAGCACCGCGCCGGGCGCATGGCGGATTGCTGCAAAGTATTCGGCAGGGTTGGCCCGGTAGGGCAGCGGGTGTACGGAGCAGGTCACTGGGTTTATCCCTCGACCGCCGGAATATGCCCAAACATTTCCTGCACAAACTTAACCCGTTCCTCCGGTGTTTCCGTCACGCCCGCCGCCTTCAGCTCTTCCAATCGAGCCTCCACGGCATGGGTGCGCAAGGTCAGGCCGCAGTCGTTGGCAATCTGGATGTTCAGCCCCGGGCGAGCGTTAAGTTCCAGGATCAACGGACCCTTTTCCTGGTCCAGCACCATGTCCACGCCGATATAGCCCAGGCCGCACAGCTCGTAGCAGCCGGCGGCGAGCTTCATGAAACCGTCCCAGTTGGGCAGTTGCACGCCGTCCACCGCATTGGTGGTGTCGGGGTGCTTGGTGATGATGTTGTTCAGCCAGGTGCCGCGCAGGGTCAGGCCGGTGGCGAGATCGACACCCACGCCAATCGCGCCCTGGTGCAGGTTGGCCTTGCCGCCGGACTGGCGGGTGGGCAAGCGCAGCATGGCCATCACCGGGTAGCCCATCAGCACGATGATGCGGATGTCCGGTACGCCTTCGTAGCTGATGCTTTTGAAGATCTGGTCGGGCACCACCCGGTATTCGATCAGCGCGCGGTCACGGTGGCCGCCGAGGGAATACAGGCCGGTGAGGATGCTGGAAATCTGATGCTCGATTTCTTCATGGCTGATGATCTTGCCGGAGACCGTTCGATAGCGCCCTTCAAAACGGTCGGCGATCACCAGGATACCGTCACCACCGGCGCCCTGGGCCGGCTTGATCACGAAGTCGCTGCGCCCGCCGATGATCTCGTCGAGCTTGTCGATTTCCTTCTCGGTGGAAATGACCCCGTACATTTCCGGCACGTGGATGCCGGCGGCCATGGCCCGTTCCTTGGTGATGATCTTGTCATCGACGATCGGATACAGGCTGCGCTTGTTGTACTTGAGCACGTAGTCGGCATTTCGCCGGTTGATGCCCATGATCCCCCGCGCTTCCAGGGCCTTCCAGGTCTTCCAGAAGCCGAACATTACGAGTCAGCCTTGAGGAAGGCCTTGAAACGCACCAGTTCGGTCAGGCGGTAGCCGCGATAACGACCCATGGCCAGCATGAAGCCCACCAGGATCAACAGGATCGCCGGGAAGGTGAACACGAAGTAGATCAGTTCCGGCACGCTCATGATGATGTGCGCCAGGGACGCGGCGAACAGCGTGCCGATCGCGACTTTCATCGCATGGCCGCCACCGCGTTCTTCCCAGGTGATCGACAGGCGTTCGATGGTCATGGTCAGGATCACCATCGGGAACAGTGCCACCGACAACCCGCGCTCCAGGCCGAGCTTGTGGCTGAACAGACTGATGGCGGCGATCAGCACCACCACGAAGGTCAGCACCACCGAGAGCCTCGGCAGCATCTGCAGCTTCAAGTGTTCCAGGTAAGACCGAAGCGACAGCCCCAGCGCCGTAATAATGGTGAACAGCACAATCCCGAAGCCCAGCTGTGTCTCTCGGAACGCCAGGGCAATCAGCACCGGGGTAAATGTGCCAAGGGTCTGCAGGCCGATCAGGTTGCGCAGGATCAGGATCACCAGCACGCCAATCGGGATCATCACCATGATCATGAAGGTCTGCTGGGTTTGCAGCGGCAGGCCGTACAGCGAGTACTCGAGGAAGTTGGCGTCGGTGTTTTCGTCCGTCAGCTTGGCCAGGCGAATCGCGTTCATTTCGCTGTTGTTGAGACTGAAGGTCACCATGGCCTTCTTGCCGCCGTCGACGGTGATCAGGTTTTCATCACCGGTCCACCACAGCAGGCGGTCGGCCGGCAGGCCTTGCTCGCCGGTGTCGGGGTTGAAGTACAGCCAGTCATTACCGTTGAAGCTGCGCAGCCAGAGTTCCGGGGTTTGCGGCTGGTCGGCCACCAGGCGGATGGTGTGGACCTTTTCCACCGGCACGTGGGCGATGGACAGCAGCAACTCGACGATCTTGGCCTTGTGCGGCGTCGACGGGTCGCCCGCCAGCAGCAGCTTCACGTTGTCGTCGTTGAGGTTGTTGGTGCGCTTGATGGCTTCGCTGATAAAGGTCTCGACGTCGGCCGAGTGCTGGCGGATCGGCGCCAGCAGGGCTTCGGCGGCGATTTTTTCCGGGCCTTCGACGGCGATGCTGTCGCGGAAGGTCGGGCCCTTGACCTTGACCTTTTCACCGCTGTAACGCTTGGTCAGCACCAGGCGGTAGTAGAGGGTCTGGTTGCCCTTGGCCCGGCGTGCCGACCAGGTGACCTTGCGGTTGCCGTCGAGGCGGTTGACGCTGACGCCGTAGTTATTCGAGATAAAGCTTTCATTCAGGCTGACGAAGTCGCGGCTCAGGGGCGGCACGAACATCTGGATTTTCACCGGGTCCTTGGCGCTGGCGACGAACTCGACCTTGGCGTCGATGTTCCACAGGTCGTCGGTGGCGTCCTCGGTGACAGGAATCCCCAGCACGAAAATCTGATAGGCGGTGACCGAAATGCCCAAGACCACCAAAACGGCGATCAGGATTTTCAGGTGCAGATTAAGAGAGCGCATTCAAATTACTCAGCGGTATGAGCGTCGGAGGCGCAGGCAGGTTTGCCCGCCGCGTATTTAAGACTGGGGTCGACCAGCGCATCAAAGCGTTTCAGCGCTTCGGAGCCGATCAGCAGCGGGTATTGGAAGGCGCTGCGGTCAGTCAAGTTCACTTCGATACTGCGTAAAGCGGTGCCCATGCAGATGTCCAGGGCGATGACTGGACGGGCGGTGTAGTTCTTGTCTTCATCGGGGTCGTAGTCACCGGCGCGGCGCTTGATCTTGCTCACGCGGGCCAGGGGACGCTCGATGGGGTGGGAGTGTGCGGTGTCGATGGCCAGGTAGAAGCGCACCCAGGACTCGCCGTTGCGCTTGAAGCGCTTGATGTCGCGGGCGCTCAAGGACGCGGTCTTGGCGCCGGTGTCGAGCTTGGCGGCCACTTCCAGGTCAATGCCGGCCAACTTGGCGTATTCATTGAGTCCATAAACGGTCTTCTCGGCAGCAACGCCAAGGCCCGGGATAAACAGTAGAAGCAAAAGGGGGAAGGGCTTGAGTCTCATAAATCCTGACGCGGTGCAGTGCGATGTTCAATTCAAGGCGACTGGCATTGCTGCGCAAGCTCCCTCGTGCGCCTTTTCATCCAGGGATGTGAGGCAAAAGTGGCCGGCATTCTAACATGAAGGTTTTCTGGCGCCAGCGCTGGCAGCCGGCCATGCCCCGATAGAGTGCAAGGCGGGTTATTAGACGATTGTCGACAATGTGTATTTATTCTTTGACTATCCGGGGCTGATTGGCTAGTTTTTGCGGCATTGCTTTTAAAGGTGTCGACAATATGCTGGATCAACTGGAAACCCCAGTGATGGCCCAAGACGATTCCCAGACCATGTCCGAGAACGTCTTCCGGCGTATCCAGGCCGCCATCGTCAAGGGCGAAATCGCCCCCGGCAGCAAGATCTCCGAGCCGGAACTGGCGCGCACCTATGGCATCAGCCGTGGCCCGCTGCGCGAGGCGATTCATCGCCTGGAAGGCCAGCGCCTGCTGGTGCGCATCCCCCATGTGGGCGCGCGAGTGGTCTCGTTGAGCCATGAAGAACTGATCGAACTCTACGAAATCCGCGAATCCCTGGAAGGCATGGCCTGCCGCCTGGCCGCCGAGCGCATGACCGACGCCGAGATCGAAGAGCTGCGCCAGGTGTTGCACACCCACGAGCGCGATGCGGCCTTCCAGGCCGGTGTCGGCTACTACCAGCAGGAAGGCGACTTCGATTTTCATTACCGGATAATTCAAGGCGCCGGTAATCGCACCCTGACCCAAATGTTGTGCGGCGAGCTGTATCAGTTGGTGCGCATGTACCGCATCCAGTTCTCCGCCACCCCCAATCGTCCACGCCAGGCCTTTGCCGAGCATCACCGCATTCTTGACGCGATTGCCGATCGCGACGGTGAACTGGCCGAGTTGTTGATGCGCCGGCATATCGGCGCCTCCAAACGCAACATTGCCCGTCACTTCCCGGACGGCGCTCCCCAATCACGAGGTGAGTCATGAGTTCCAATAACAACACCACTCCAGGCCAGCGTTTCCGTGACGCGGTTGCCAGCGAGCACCCGTTGCAGGTAGTCGGCGCGATCAACGCCAACCATGCGCTGCTGGCCAAGCGCGCCGGCTTCAAGGCGATCTACCTGTCGGGTGGCGGGGTGGCTGCCGGCTCCCTCGGTGTGCCGGACCTGGGCATCACCGGCCTGGATGACGTGCTGACGGACGTGCGCCGCATCACCGACGTGTGCGACCTGCCGCTGCTGGTGGACGTGGACACCGGTTTCGGCTCCTCCGCGTTCAACGTGGCGCGCACCGTCAAGTCGATGATCAAGTTCGGCGCGGCGGCGATCCATATCGAAGACCAGGTGGGCGCCAAGCGTTGCGGCCATCGCCCGAACAAAGAAATCGTGTCCCAGCAGGAAATGGTCGACCGCATCAAGGCTGCGGTGGATGCGCGTACCGATGACAGTTTCGTGATCATGGCCCGCACCGACGCACTGGCCGTGGAAGGTTTGGAATCCGCCCTGGAACGTGCCGCCGCCTGCATCGAGGCCGGTGCCGACATGGTGTTCCCGGAAGCCATCACTGAGCTTGAGATGTACAAGCTGTTCGCCTCTCGCGTGAAAGCGCCGATCCTGGCCAACATCACCGAATTCGGTGCGACACCTCTCTATACCGTCGATCAACTGAAATCTGCGGATGTTTCCATCGTCCTGTACCCGCTCTCGGCCTTCCGCGCCATGAACAAGGCCGCCGAGAACGTCTACACCGCGATCCGTCGCGACGGCACCCAGCAGAACGTGATCGACACCATGCAAACCCGTATGGAGCTTTACGATCGCATCGACTACCACACCTTCGAGCAGAAGCTCGACGCGCTGTTCGCCGCCAAGAAGTAACGCGAGCGCCTCACTAATAACTAAAAGATTGGAGATAACCATGGCCGAAGCAAAAGTACTCAGTGGAGCTGGCCTGCGTGGCCAGGTTGCCGGGCAGACCGCACTGTCCACCGTGGGCCAGGCCGGTGCCGGCTTGACCTATCGCGGCTACGACGTGCGCGAACTCGCCGCCGATGCCCAGTTTGAAGAAGTCGCCTACCTGCTGCTCTACGGCGAACTGCCGACCAAAGCCGAACTGGCCGCCTACACCGCCAAGCTCGGCAAACTGCGCGACCTGCCCCAGGCGCTGAAAGAAGTGCTGGAACGCATCCCCGCCGACGCGCACCCGATGGACGTGATGCGCACCGGTTGCTCGTTCCTGGGCAACATCGAGCCGGAGAAAGACTTCAGCGTGCAGCGCGACGTGACCGACCGCCTGCTCGCCGCGTTCCCGGCGATCATGTGCTACTGGTACCGCTTCAGCCACGACGGCCAGCGCATCAACTGCGTGACCGACGAGCCGAGCATCGGCGGGCACTTCCTGCACCTGCTGCACGACAAGAAGCCCAGCGACTTGCACGTCAAGGTGATGAACGTGTCGCTGATTCTCTACGCCGAGCACGAATTCAACGCCTCGACCTTCACCGCCCGCGTGTGTGCGTCGACCCTGTCGGACCTGTATTCCTGCGTGACTGCCGCCATCGGCTCCCTGCGTGGCCCGTTGCACGGTGGTGCCAACGAAGCGGCGATGGAGATGATCGAGCGTTTCTCTTCCGCCCAGGAAGCGGTGGAAGGCACCCTCGGCATGCTGGCGCGCAAGGACAAGATCATGGGCTTTGGCCACGCGATCTATAAAGACAGCGACCCGCGTAATGAAGTGATCAAGGCCTGGTCGAAAAAACTCGCCGACGAAGTGGGCGACACCGTGTTGTTCCCGGTTTCCGAAGCCATCGACAAGACCATGTGGGAGCAGAAGAAACTGTTCCCCAACGCCGACTTCTACCATGCCTCGGCGTACCACTTCATGGGCATCCCGACCAAGCTGTTCACCCCGATTTTCGTCTGCTCGCGGCTGACAGGATGGGCAGCTCACGTGTTCGAGCAGCGAGCCAACAACCGCATCATCCGTCCGAGCGCCGAGTACATCGGCGTTGAGCAGCGCAAGTTCGTGCCAATCGAACGTCGCTGAGTGGAGAAACCGCTGATCTTGGGGTGAAACCGGATCAAAAAGGTGGGAGCGGGCTTGCTCGCGAAGGCGGTGTGACAGTCGCCATGTGTGTTGCATGACACACCGCTTTCGCGAGCAAGCCCGCTCCCACATTTTGATCGCATTCCACCTTGGATCAGCAACGGTTCTTCCTTTTGCAACTACCGTGACCGAGTCCTGACGATGAACACTGAACACCGCAAACCGCTCCCCGGCAGCCGCCTCGATTTCTTTGACGCCCGCGCGGCAGTCGATGCAATCACCCCCGGCGCCTACGCCACACTGCCGTACACCTCCCGCGTACTCGCGGAAAACCTGGTGCGTCGCTGCGACCCCGCAACCCTCAATGCCTCCTTGAGCCAACTGATCGAACGCAAGCGCGACCTCGATTTCCCATGGTTCCCGGCCCGCGTGGTATGCCACGACATCCTCGGCCAGACCGCCCTGGTGGACCTTGCCGGCCTGCGCGATGCCATCGCCCTGCAAGGCGGTGACCCGGCCCAGGTCAACCCGGTGGTGCCGACCCAACTGATCGTCGACCACTCCCTGGCCGTCGAAGCCGGTGGTTTTGACCCGCAGGCGTTCGAGAAAAACCGCGCCATCGAAGACCGTCGCAACGAAGACCGTTTTCACTTTATCGAGTGGACCAAAAAGGCCTTCAAGAACGTCGACGTGATCCCGCCGGGCAACGGCATCATGCACCAGATCAACCTGGAGAAAATGTCTCCGGTGATCCAGGTACGTGACGGCGTGGCCTTCCCGGATACCTGCGTCGGCACCGACAGCCACACGCCTCACGTTGATGCCTTGGGCGTGATCGCCATCGGCGTTGGCGGCCTTGAAGCAGAGAGCGTGATGCTCGGCCGCGCCTCGTGGATGCGCCTGCCGGAAAGTGTTGGCGTGGAGCTGACGGGCAAGCTGCAACCGGGCATCACCGCCACGGACATGGTGCTGGCGCTGACCGAGTTCCTGCGCAAGCAAAAGGTCGTGGGTGCGTGGCTGGAGTTCTTTGGTGAAGGCGCCTCCGCGCTGACCCTGGGCGACCGCGCCACCATCTCCAACATGGCCCCGGAATACGGCGCCACGGCGGCGATGTTCTATATCGACCAGCAGACCATCGCCTACCTCAAGCTCACCGGCCGTGAAGACGAACAAGTCACCCTGGTGGAGCAATATGCTCGCCACACCGGCCTGTGGGCGGACGACCTCAAGGGCGCGCAATACGAGCGTGGCCTGAGCTTCGATTTGTCCTCGGTGGTGCGCAACATGGCCGGCCCGAGCAACCCCCACGCCCGCGTCGCCACCAGCGACCTGGCGGCCAAGGGCATCTCCGGCCAGTGGGATGACGTGCCGGGGCAAATGCCCGACGGCGCGGTGATCATCGCCGCCATCACCAGTTGCACCAACACCAGCAACCCGCGCAACGTGATTGCCGCCGGCCTGCTGGCACGCAATGCCAACAAGCTCGGCCTGGCCCGCAAGCCG
>NZ_JACARK010000533.1:0-5641 GCF_013386655.1 Pseudomonas sp. K5002
GACAGCGTCAGCCCCCTGGGCCTGGAAGCCACGCGTGCGGCCTACAGCGACTGCGGCGACTGGCTGCAGGCGCTGGTGGCCTACCTGCAAGCCAACCGCGATTACCTGCTGAACGCCGTGCAAACCCGCCTGCCCGGCGTGGTCATGCATGCGCCTCAAGGCACCTACCTGGCCTGGCTGGATTGCAGCGCCCTGGGCCTGGACGATCCGCAACGGTTCTTCCTCGAACAGGCCAGGGTCGGCTTGAGCGCCGGGATTGAATTCGGCGATGACAGCCAGCAATTCGTGCGCCTGAACTTCGGCTGCCCACGGGCCATGCTGGAAGAAGGCATCGTCCGCCTGGAACGCAGCCTGCGTCACCGTTAAGGCGCAATTCACAACTTTTCGCAACGACCGCCGAACCCCTGCTGTTACTGTTTTTGCCGATTCGTCCCACCGGTAACAGCAGGAGTTCCATGGCATGACGACCCAGCCGCTCAACCGCTCGACCGACCCCAAAGCCCTTCCTCTCACACCGCCCAAGTCCGGCGCGGCGTTCCACGTGCTGCTCAAGAACAGCGCCAACAACAAGAAGGTGGAGGCCGGCGACAAAACCGCGCAAGGGCTCGCTGCCAGCAAGGAACAAGGCTATGAACTGGCCGCCAAGGACGCCGCACCGCCCACCACTCTGGGGGATTACAAGGCCATCGGCCCGGCGGACGAAGTCGGCCCCGGCCTGATCCGCTATGAAACCCAGGACGGCAAGAAAGTCATCGTCAGCGAAAAAGACAGCCCCGAGCTGTTCAAGCAAGTCAGCGCCGACTTCAAGGCACTCTCCGGCGTCAACGCCAGCGAAGCCGCCGGCTACCAGCGCCTGGGCGGCGACGCCACGGCCCCGGAAAAGCTCGGTGATTACAAATCCCTCGGCCCGCCCGACGAAACCGGCCCCGGCGTGATCCGCTACGAGACCCAGGACGGCAACAAGTTCGTCATCAGCCAGCGCGACAACCCGGAGGCCTTCCAGAAAGCCAAGGAAGCCTATGAAAGCTTCACCGGCCTGGGCAGCAGCGAAGACGCCGGCTACAAGCGCGCCAGCGACAACGAAGTGTGGCCGCCCTACGCCGGCACCACCGTCGGCCCCAAGGATGAAGTCGGCCCCGGCCTGATCCGCTTTGAAAGCAATGGCCAGAAAATGGTCGTGGCCCGCGACGACAACCCCAAGCTGTTCGACTACCTGGCAGGCCTGCACGAGGTCTACACCAACCCCGACAAAAAGGCCGCCGTAGAGTCCGCGCTCAACGACGGCTCGACCCTGGCAGACGCCAATACCAAGGCGCCGGAGCTGAACGACTACAAGGGCTTCGGCTGGATCGAAGGCCAGCAAGGCAATGTGCTGACCTATGAAACCCACGACGGCACCAAGGTCGTCGTATCGGCCGACGTCAGCCCGGAACTGTTCAAGAGCGTGGCCACCGCCCAGGACACCTGGAGCAAGATCCACTCCAGTGAAGACGCCGGCTACAAACTGGCCGGGCCGAATGACTTCCTGAAGAACACCGAGATCACCTTCGGTTCTCCCGACGAGCTGGGGGACGGCCTGATCCGCTATGAAACCAGCGAAGGCAAGGTCATCGTCTCCAAGGAGCTCAGCCCGCAGCTCTACGACGAAGTGGTGGCGAAATGGGAAGCCTGGAGCGCCGGCACCGTCGACGAGACCCGCGCCAAGTACAACCTGCCGAGCAACGATGAGCTCGACGTGCTCAACCTCGACACCGGCGTGCATGCCGACAAGGACGACGACAAGTCGCCGACCCAGAGCGTCAGCGAACTGGCCACCACCGAACTGATCGACACCTACCGCGCCGGCGTCAAGGACGGCTCGATTCCCAAAGACGACCCACGGGCCAAACTGGTCCGTGCCCTGGAAGCCCAGGCCGCCTACCAGAACGGCCATGGCATCACCGGCTACGAAGAATCCAAGCGCCCGTTCAACACCACCTGGCGCGAGTTCGATGACAAGCAGACCGAGCTCACCTCCGCCGACATGCACGACATCATCGACGGCAAGGCGGTGCAGGAGCAGATCGGCGAGTTGTTCAAGGACCCGACGGTGCAGGCCGACTACAAGACCAAGATGGACGACGCCATCAGTCACCTGCCCAACAAGGACGAGATCAAGCAGAAGCTTCTCGACCTGACCAGCAACCCCGACTATGTGCTGTACCTCAAGGACCTGCAAAAACAGGGCAAGAGCCACGAGGCCCAGCAAGACCTGAGCAACACCCTGACCTCGCTGTCGCTGTTCGACCCGGAAGCCGCCACCAAGGCCGCGCAGAATATCCAGGCCGATGGCCTCACCACCGACCTCAACGAGATTCTCTCGGACCCGAGCAAGATCTCCGACGACAACAAGGAGCTGGCCACCAAGGACCTGTTCGGCCTGCTCAAGGGCGTGCTCAAGGGCAACCTGCTGGACCTGCCGCGCCGCAGCCAGGAAGTGCTGGAGAAATTCCTCAACGAGGGCCTGGAAGGCAAGGAGAAATCCTCGGCCGTGACCAAGGCCCTGGAAGAACTCGGCGACGTCTACAAGAACAGCGGCACCATCAGCGAAGCCGACGTGAAAACCGCCCTGAGCAAACCGTATATCCCGGTGGCGGATCGCGGCATGCTCGGCGAAGTGTTCAACACCCTCAACAGCAAAGGCATCCTCGGTTCGATGGGCGCCGGCGTCAGCCTGTTCTCGGGGATATACCAACTGGTGGGCAAAGGCGGCAAGCTCGGCGAAACCCCGGCCCAACGCATGACCATCGCCAAGGACTTCCTGAGTTTTGCCGGCGGCGCCAGCCACTTCGTCAAGCTCGGTGACAAGATCGGCGAAGCCCTGGGCAAGGGCGGCCTGGTGGACTTCCTCGGCCTGGACAAGACCCTGCCGGAAATCTGGGGCAAGGAAGGGGCGGCCGGCAAAGTCATCGACTTCAGCAAACCCACCGAAATCGACTCAAAGGTCAGCAAGGAAATCGCTGCGGCCCTGGACGCGGTTCCCGACAGCCAGTACGACGGCGTGGCCAAGCTGTTTGGCGAGGGCGACAAGGCGGTAACCGAAGCTACCGAAGGCCTCGCCACTCACCTGGATGACGGCCTCAAGGCAGCCGGTGCGGCCAAGCTTGGCGCCTCCCAATCGGCGAAGATCGCCGGTTCCGTGATCAAGGTGTTGGGCCCGGCGACGGACATTGCCGGTGGTTTTGCCGACATTGTGCTCGGCGCCCTGGCGATCAAAAGCGGCGTGGACAGCAAAGACCCGTTGGCTCAGGCCGCAGGTGGCTTGCAAGTGGCGGGCGGTGCGTTCGGCGCGTCGGCCGGGGTATTGGGTGCGGCGGCGCTGTTTGGCGCAGGCACGGCGGCGGCGCTGACCGGGCCGCTGTTCCTGGTGGGCGTGGTGTTAGCGGTGGTAGGCGGGATCATCGGTTACTTCGTCGACCACAATAAAAAACAGAAGGCCACCGAGAAGGAAAACGACTGGTACCGCGACCTGGCCGGCGACGGTTTGCTGCAGGACAACTGGGCGGATAAGGTCGAATACGCCCACTACGAGATCCACCACTACCACGGCCGCGACACGCCGACCGATGACAGCCTGTTCCGCTTCCAGCAATCGGAGTGGGAGCATTTCGACTCCACACCACAAAGCGGCGGCTCGTCGAGCAACCGGCTGGATGGGGATTTGCACAAGGACTACAAGGACCCGAGTGAAACGCCCAAGGCACTGCCGGATGCTTCGGATGAGAAGCCAGGATCCCGGCCATCGGGCGGCGGGCCTCGGCTCAACTAACCCTCCAACGGCTGCATGCAAAACAAAATGTGGGAGCGGGCTGCTCGCGAAAGCGGTGGATCAGTCATTGTAGATGTCGACTGTCACACCGCATTCGCGAGCAAGCCCGCTCCCACATTTGGATTGGGTTCACAACTGGATTGCAGTCACAGCTTGGCGATCGACACTTCAGTCGACTTCACAAAGGCAATCACTTCACTGCCCACCTTCAATTCCAGGTCACGCACCGAGCGTGTGGTAATCACCGACGTCACGATCCCCGACGCGGTTTGCACGTCGATCTCGGACACCACTTCGCCGATCAGGATTTCCTTGATCACGCCTTTGAACTGGTTGCGCACGTTGATCGCTTTAATGGTCATGTCGGCTTTCCTTTGGTCTGTTGGGTCAATCCGCACGAATGCGCAGGCAATCAAAGTGCCCTATTCGTGAAACCAACAAAAGGAATATATAACTCTTTATTTATTCCATAAAAACATATGCAAGCTGTTGCACAGCCAACAGTGATTCAACAAAGTGCCCGCCTCCCCACTCCCAACCACCTCCCCAAGTAGCAGCTGTCGAGCCCAAGCGAGACTGCGTCAGCGGTCTGTCTGACACACCGCGAACGCAGCCTCGCTTGGGCTCGACAGCTGCTACGCCAGGGTGTTGCCCTGCCCTGCAAAGACGCTGGCACAGAGACTGCATATTCCTATAACGCATGATGGAACATGCCATATGAATTTTCTGAATATAAGAAAAGCCTTCTCTTTTCCCGCCTTGTCCGGAGCTGTTCCATGAAACCCTTCTTCAATACCCTGTTGGGCGCCTGCGCCCTGGCCCTCAGCCTGCAACCCCTGGCCCATGCAGCGGAAACCGACCCTGCGCAAGTCAACCTGGACTACGCCTACTACTCCCCGGTGAGCCTGGTGCTCAAGCACTTCGGCTGGCTTGAAGAAGCGCTGCCGCAAACCAAGGTCGGCTGGGTGTTGAGCCAGGGCAGCAACCGTTCCCTGGAATACCTCAACAGCGGCGGCGTCGACTTCGCCTCGTCCGCCAGCCTGTCGGCGGTGCTCAGCCGGGCCAATGGCAGCCCGATCAAGTCGGTGTATGTGTACAGCCGCGCCGAGTGGACTGCACTGGTGGTGCGCAAGGACTCGACGTTCAACAGCGTCAGCGACCTCAAGGGCAAGAAAATCGCCGCCACCAAAGGCACCGACCCGTACCTGTTCACCCTGCGCAGCCTGCAGAAAGCCGGCCTGAGCAAGGACGACGTGGAGCTGGTGCACCTGCAGCACCCGGACGGCCGTACCGCCCTGGAGAAAGGTGATGTGGACGCCTGGGCCGGTCTCGACCCGCACATGGCCGCCAGCGAAATCCAGGCGGGTTCGCGCCTGCTGTACCGCAACAAGGACTTCAACAGCTACGGCGTGGTCAGCGTGACCGACAAATACGCCAAGGAGCACCCACAGACCATCGCCAAGGTGCTCGGTGCCTATGAAAAAGCCCGCAACTGGGCGGTGAAACACCCCGACGAATTCGCCAAGCTGCTGGCCGACGAATCCGGCCTGCCCCTGGACGTGGCCAAGCTGCAATTGTCGCGTACCGACCTTAGCAGCCCATTGCTCACTGCCCAGGACGTGGTGTCGTCCAAGGCGGCCGCGCCGATCCTGGTGTCGGAAGAACTGGTGCGCCGTGGGGTGAATGTGGATCAGGTGATCGACCAGTTGATCGACCCAAGCTTTGGCCAGGCTTTGCCTCGTCCATAAGGGGAGCGTCATGAGCAGCAAAAGCGAAACCCTGCCCGTCGCACTCGCGCCAACGCTCACCGTGCAGCGCAGCGCCTGGCCGCGG
>NZ_JACARK010000534.1:0-2102 GCF_013386655.1 Pseudomonas sp. K5002
GGTGCGTGGCTGGCGCCGCCTGACCGGCCGCACGAATCCACCGGCCCCGCCGAAGGATGAGCGCGTACTGCCGGCCGCCCGCTGGCGCACCGTCGGTTCGATCCGTCGCTATATCCTGCTGGTGCTGATGCTCGGCCAGACGATCGTTGCCGGCTGGTACATGAAAGGCATCATGCCGTACCAGGGCTGGTCCTTCGTCGACTTTGACGAGATCCGCAACCAGACCCTGCTGCAAACCGCGACCCAGGTACTGCCTTACGCCCTGCAAACCAGCATCCTGGTGCTGTTCGGGATTCTGTTCTGCTGGGTCTCGGCCGGTTTCTGGACCGCGCTGATGGGCTTCCTGGAACTGCTGACCGGTCACGATAAATACCGTATCTCCGGTAAAAGTGCCGGTGACGAGCCGATTCCGAAAGACGCCCGCACCGCCCTGGTCATGCCGATCTGCAACGAAGACGTGCCCCGGGTATTTGCCGGCCTGCGCGCGACGTTCGAATCGGTGGCTGCCACCGGTGACCTGGACCGTTTCGACTTCTTCGTCCTCAGCGACAGCAACGAGGCCGACATCTGCATCGCCGAGCAGCAAGCCTGGCTCGACGTGTGCCGCGAAGCCGGTGGCTTCGGCAAGATCTTCTATCGCCGTCGTCGCCGTCGCGTCAAACGCAAGAGCGGCAACCTCGACGACTTCTGCCGTCGCTGGGGCGGTGACTACAAGTACATGGTGGTGCTCGACGCCGACAGCGTGATGAGCGGCGAATGCCTGACCAGCCTGGTGCGCCTGATGGAAGCCACGCCGGATGCCGGGATTATCCAGACCGCGCCACGTGCGTCGGGCATGGATACCCTGTATGCGCGCATGCAGCAGTTCGCCACCCGGGTGTACGGCCCGCTGTTTACCGCCGGCCTGCACTTCTGGCAGTTGGGTGAATCCCACTACTGGGGTCACAACGCGATCATCCGCATGAAGCCGTTTATCGAGCACTGCGCCCTGGCGCCGTTGCCGGGTAAAGGTGCGTTTGCCGGTGCGATTCTTTCCCACGACTTCGTTGAAGCTGCGCTGATGCGCCGTGCCGGCTGGGGCGTGTGGATTGCCTACGACTTGCCGGGCAGCTACGAAGAGCTGCCGCCGAACCTGCTGGACGAACTCAAGCGTGACCGTCGCTGGTGCCACGGCAACCTGATGAACTTCCGCCTGTTTTTGGTAAAAGGCATGCACCCGGTGCACCGTGCGGTGTTCCTCACCGGCGTGATGTCGTACCTGTCGGCGCCGTTGTGGTTCTTCTTCCTGGTGCTGTCCACGGCCTTGCTGGCGGTCAACACACTGATGGAGCCGCAATACTTCATGGCGCCGCGCCAGTTGTATCCGTTGTGGCCACAATGGCATCCGGACAAGGCGGTGGCGCTGTTCTCCACCACCATCGTGCTGCTGTTCCTGCCTAAGTTGCTGAGCATCATCCTGATCTGGGCCAAGGGCGCGAAAGAGTTCGGCGGCAAGTTCAAGGTGACCCTGTCGATGCTGCTGGAGATGCTGTTCTCCATGTTGCTGGCGCCGGTGCGGATGATTTTCCACACCCGTTTCGTACTGGCCGCGTTCCTCGGCTGGGCGGCGACCTGGAACTCGCCACAGCGTGACGACGACTCCACACCATGGAGCGAGGCAGTCAAGCGCCACGGTCCGCAGACCCTGCTCGGCTTCTTCTGGGCGCTGCTGGTGGTGTGGTTGAACCCAAGCTTCCTGTGGTGGCTGGTGCCGATCGTCGGTTCGCTGATGCTGTCGATTCCGGTGTCGGTGATTTCCAGCCGGGTCAAACTGGGCCTCAAGTCTCGCGACGAGAGCCTGTTCCTGATCCCCGAGGAATACAATCCGCCCCAGGCGCTGTTGTCGACCGACAAGTACACCCACGAAAACCGTTGGCATGCGCTCAATGACGGTTTTGTGCGGGCGGTGGTCGATCCGCAGCAGAACGCCCTGGCGTGCGCGTTGGCAACTTCCCGTCACGGGCAGGCGGAGCCGATTGAGTGGCTGCGTGTTGACCGGGTTCGCCACGCGTTGAAAGTCGGCCCGGCCGGCCTCAACAACGGTGAACGCCTGGCCTTGCTCA
>NZ_JACARK010000535.1:0-12369 GCF_013386655.1 Pseudomonas sp. K5002
TGGCGTTGTCCTACGCGCTGCTCGGCGCGTTCGCCGTGGCGATTGCCAAATCAGGCCTGGCCCATGCGCTGGCCGATAAAGCCCTGCTGCTGGTGGATCGCCAGGAAGCCACGGGCGGCAGTCACGTCAAATGGCTGCTGATCGGTCTGCTCTGGGTGGTGGCCATCGCCTCGCAGAACATCCTGCCGATCCACATCGCGTTTATCCCGCTGCTGGTACCGCCGCTTTTATACGTGCTGACCAAACTGCAGCTGGACCGCCGTCTCATCGCCTGCGTCATGACCTTCGGCCTGATCACGCCCTACATGTTTCTGCCGGTGGGCTTCGGCAACATCTTCCTGAATCAGATCCTGCTGGCCAACGTGGCCAAGAGCGGTGTCGACATCAGCCAGGTCAACGTCACCCATGCCATGGGCCTACCGGCGCTGGGCATGGTGGTCGGTTTGCTGGTGGCGGTGTTTGTCAGCTACCGCAAGAAGCGTGTGTACGACCTGGAGAAGATCGAGCGAGTCGAGCAGGTGGCGGTGCACTACAACCCGCTGACCCTGCTGGTGGCCGGCCTGGCGATTGCGGCGGCGTTCATTATCCAGCTGTGGCTGGACTCGATGATCATTGGCGCCCTGGCCGGGTTCCTGATCTTTTCGGTGTCGGGCATCGTGCGCTGGCGCGACACCGATGACCTGTTCACCGAAGGCATGAAGATGATGGCGATGATCGGCTTCATCATGATCGCCTCGTCAGGCTTTGCCGAAGTGCTCAAGGCCACCGGTGAAGTGCAGACACTCGTGCAAGCCTCCGCGGCATTTATCGGCCATAGCCGCGGTGTGGGCGCGCTGCTGATGCTGCTGGTGGGCTTGCTGGTGACCATGGGCATCGGCTCGTCGTTTTCCACGGTGCCGATCCTGGCGGCGATCTTTGTGCCGCTGTGCGTGCAGCTGGGCTTCAGCCCGCTGGCGATCGTGTGCATCGTCGGCACGGCCGGGGCATTGGGTGATGCCGGCTCGCCTGCGTCGGACTCCACCCTGGGCCCGACTTCCGGTTTGAACATCGATGGCCAGCACCACCATATCTGGGACACCGTGGTGCCGACCTTCCTGCACTACAACATTCCGCTGCTGGCGTTTGGCTGGTTTGCCGCGATGACGCTCTGACGGGATTGTCCTACAGATTTATTGTAACTAGCCGTTAACCTCTTGAGTTGTCCCTCAAGAGAGAAGAGCCATGCGTCTGAGTCTAAAGGCCAAAGTACTGTCCCTTGCTGTCCTGCCCGTGTTGTTGTTTGCCGTGATCATCAGCCTGACCACGGTGTGGATCCTTCGGGAGCAGGCCCGCAACGAGGTCGAAGAAACCCGTCAGAACCTGCTCAACGACGCCAAGACCACCTTGCGCGGCTACGTCGAGGTGGCGATGACCACCATCAAGCCGCTGTACGACGCTGCCGCCCAAGGCGATACGGCCGCACGGACGCAAGTGGTCAAGCTGCTGTCCAACACCAGCTATGGCAAGGACGGTTATTTCTTCGGCTACGACTCCGAGACCATTCGCCTGTTCAAGGGCAACAGCCCGGACGGCGTCGGCAAAAGCTTCAAGGAAAACCGCGACCCGAACGGCGTCTACGTCAACCGCGACCTGGTGAAAGTCGGCAAGGACGGCACCCACTACCTGCAATACAGCTCGACGCAGCCCGGCCAGACCGAGTTGGTGCCCAAGCTTGGCTACACCGAATACTTGCCCAAGTGGGACATGGTGATCGGTACCTCGGTGAACCTGGACGGCATCGACGCCCAGGTTGCCGAGGTTCAGGCCAAGGTGGAGAAACGCATGGAAGGCGTGGTGCTGAGCATCATCGGCATTGCCGTGGTGGTGCTGTTGGTGATTGCCGCCGTGGGCATGCTGGTGGCCAATACCATCCTGCGGCCGTTGCACCTGATGAAGATCAACCTCGACGACATCGCCGCCGGTGAGGGTGACCTGACCCGCCGCCTGGCCATCACCAGCCAGGACGAGCTTGGCGAACTGGCAGGCTCTTTCAACCGCTTTGTCGACAAGATCCACAGCCTGGTACGCCAGATCACCGAGATGACCTCCCAGCTTACCGGCCTGGTGAGCCAGGTCGCCGAGCAAGCCAACCGCTCGGAAAAGGCCATGGAGCGCCAGCGTCACGAGACCGACCAGGTGGCTACCGCGATCAACGAAATGTCCTCCGCGGCCCATGAAGTGGCGCGCAGTGCCCAAGGCGCAGCCGTCGCTGCGCAGCAAACCGACGCCGAAGGCCAGGCCGCGAAAAAAGTCGTGGATGGCAGCATCGCGCAGATTCACGCGCTGGTGAACGACATCCGCAGCAGCGGCGTGTCCCTGGACAGCTTGCAGCAGGATGTGTCGTCGATTGTCAGCGTGCTTGGCGTGATCCGCTCGATTGCCGAACAGACCAACTTGCTCGCCCTCAACGCCGCCATTGAAGCCGCGCGGGCAGGGGAGGCCGGTCGTGGTTTTGCCGTGGTCGCCGACGAAGTACGGGCGTTGGCCAGCCGCACCCAGCAAAGCACCCAGGAGATCCAGGGCATGATCGACCGCCTGCAAAAAGGCACCGAAGCCGCCGTGGAGTCCATGCGCCGTTCCAGTGACGCCGGTGACGGCACATCGGCCCAGGCCAACGAAGCCGGAGCGTCCCTGGACACCATGGCGCAGCTGATCGGCACCATCAACTCGATGAACGCGCAGATCGCCAGCGCGGCGGAAGAACAAACCGCCGTGGCCGAAGAGATCAACCGCAGCGTGCATCAGATCGCGGTGGCGGTTGACAGCGTGGCCGATGAAACCCAACAGGGTGCCGAGACCTCTCGCAGCCTGGCGGACCTGGGGCAGCGGTTGGGTCAGTTGGTGGGGCAGTTCAGGATTTGATTGCAGGCTTGAGCCATCGGCAACGTCCCGTTGCCGACGGGCTTGGCTGGATTGATCGATCAGGTCAACAGCGCCAAACGTTCCACCGTCTCCGGAAACTTCGACACCAGCCGAATCAAGGTTGCCGCCTGAGCATTGGGTGTGGCCCGGCCTTGCTCCCAATTTTCCAGGGTCCGGGTGTTGGTGCGCAGGTACATCGCAAACACCGAGCGCGACAGATTGAGTTGTTGACGCACAGCGACTACTTCGTCGGCAGTGAGCGGTGCCAGCTTGCTCAACTGCACCTTGTGGCTGCGCAGCGTTACCTTGCCTTCTCGTTCATCTGCCAGCGCGTCGAAGCCTTCGACCAGTTCGGAAAAGATGTCACGTTTCATAAGATTTTCTCGCTTTGATTTCCCTGTCCAGCAGGTGTTTGAGCGCCGTTTTGTGTTGAGCGCTCAGGTCGTCCTGTTCGTGTTTGCCATAAAGGGTGAACAGCCAGAACTGCGTACCGCCCGACCACCAGTAATAGATGACTCGCAGGCCACCCCGTTTGCCCTTGTTGCGTCGCTCGTCGACAAAGCGCACCTTGCGTAACCCGCCGGTTCCCTCTATCACGTTGCCCGCTTGCGGGTTTCTCATCAACTCTTGTTGAAAGCCGTGAAATAACTCATCACTCAGATAATCCCTGCGGTGCCGCTCAAAGGCCGGCAATTCGATAAATAGAGCATCCATGTTCTGTACGTAGCCTGCGTATAGTTTGGTGGCCCATCTGCGGTGGGTCAAGTGACCCTGCTGTGGGATGTTTCCTAAAACGCAACCACGATACGAGCGACCCAGGCAGGGTGATGCCGGAAGGGGAGGCATCTCGACGAGGAAAATTCCCTTTGTGTGTCAGACAACAAATTAATACGCCAGAAACGCAAAACGGCGCCCGAAGGCGCCGTTTTGCTTGCTGCGTTTAACTAAGCGATCAACCCGCCATCACCGCATGCTGCACCAGGGTGAGCAACGGTTGTGGGTACACACCCAGGAAGAACGCCAGCAGGGCGATTGCCAGCAGCATCACGCCGCCTGCTTTCTGTTCCCAGTGCAACTCGGCGTCCACACGGCGCAGGTTTGGCTCGATCAGGTACAAGGTCACCATCACGCGCAGGTAGTAGAAAACGCCGATGGCGCTGCCCAGTACCAGGGAAGCAACCAACCACCATTCGTGCGCTTCAACACCGGTGGCCACGATGTAGAACTTGCCGATGAAGCCCGCAGTCAGCGGGATACCCGCCAGGGACAGCATCATCACGGTCAGTACGGCGGTCAGGTACGGACGGCGCCAGAACAGCCCGCGGTATTCGTACAGGGCGTCGGCGTCGCGGCCTTTGTAAGGCGAGGACATCAGCGTGATCACACCGAATGCACCCAGGCTTGTGATCACGTAGGTGACCAGGTACACGCCGATGGCTTCCATCGCCAGGCCCTTGCTCGCCACCAGGGCGATCAGCAGGTAACCGAAGTGCGCGATGGACGAATAACCCAGCAGACGCTTGAGGTTGTTCTGGGTCAGCGCCAGCAGGTTGCCGAACAGGATCGAAGCGATGGCGATGATGGTCAGCACGTTGCTGAGTACACCGGTGTTGGCCGCAGGGGAGATCTGGAACAGACGCACCATCACGGCAAACACGGCGACTTTCGACGCGGTAGCCAGGAAAGCAGCCACCGGCGCCGGGGCGCCTTCGTACACGTCCGGGGTCCACAGGTGGAACGGCACCAGCGACAGCTTGAACGCCAGGCCGATCAGCATCATGGCCAGGCCCAGTTGGGCGATTGGCGCTGGGCTGCCGGAGGCTGCCAGGGCGTGACCGATACCGCTGAAGCTCAGGCTGCCGGCTTCTGCGTAGAGCAGGGCCATACCGAACAACAGGAATGCCGAACCGGCAGCCGACAGCACCATGTACTTGATGCCGGCTTCCAGGGAGCGCTTGTTGAAGAAGGCATACGCTACCAGGCCGTAGACCGGGATCGACAGCAGTTCCAGGCCGATGAACAAGCCGGCCAGGTGCTGCGCGCTGACCAGCACGATACCACCGGCCGCAGCCAGCAGGATCAGCAGGTACAGCTCTTCGCGGTTGCCCGGGTAGCCGGTGCCGCCTTCGCCGAGGTAGGCGTGGGCAAGCGTGACGCAGGCCAGGGTAGCAACCAGGATCAACGCGATATACAGCAGCGCGAAGTCATCGACCATCATCAGCGGGGTCACGGCCAGTGGCGCGACCTTGAGTGCCGGGATAATCGACAGCAGGGCCAGGTTCAAGCCCGCACAGGACAGCAGGAACGTTTGCGAGTGATTGCGGCGCCAGGCGATCGCCAGCATCACCACCACGATGGTGAGGCTGGTGATCAGCAGCGGCGCAAGCGCGATAAAGTGTTGGATCGTGAATTCCATAGCGCTCTTACCGGGCCGAAGCGAGTTGAGAGAAGGCGGTGCCGAACCACTGCTGCACGCCATGCATCGTTGCGGCAGAAGTATCCAGGAACGGTTGCGGGTACACGCCGATAAACACCAGCAGTACCGCAAGGCCGAGCACCATGATCAGTTCGCGACCGTCCATGCCGTGCAACACGGTGTCGGACTTGGCCGGACCGAAGTATGCGCGGTGGATCATGATCAGCGAGTAGACCGAACCGAACACCAGGCCAGACGTAGCGATCGCACTGACCCACGGCGTATGCACGAAGGCACCCATCAGGATCAGGAACTCGCCGATGAAGTTACCAGTACCCGGCAAGCCCAGGGATGCGGCGGCGAAGAACAGGCTGATGGCCGGCAGGTAGGCGATACGTGACCACACGCCACCCATCTCGCGCATGTCACGAGTGTGCAGGCGCTCGTACAGTTGGCCGCTGAGGATAAACAGTGCCGCAGCCGACACACCGTGAGCCAGCATCTGGATCACTGCGCCTTGCAGCGCCAGTTGGCTGCCGGAGTAGATGCCGATCAGTACGAAGCCCATGTGGGAAACGGACGAGAAGGCAATCAGACGCTTGATGTCGGTTTGGGCGAAGGCCAGGAACGCACCGTAGAAGATCCCGATCAGACCGAGGGTCATGGCGATCGGCGCGAACTCGGCCGAGGCATTCGGGAACAACGGCAGGGCGAAACGCAGCAGGCCGTAGGCCGCCGTCTTCAACAGGATACCGGCCAGGTCGACGGAACCCGCAGTCGGCGCCTGGGCGTGAGCGTCAGGCAACCAGGAGTGGAACGGCACCACCGGCAGCTTCACCGCGAACGCGATGAAGAAGCCCAGCATCAGGATGTACTCGGTGGTCAGGGACATCTTGGTTTTCAACAGGTCGGCGTAGTTGAACGTGATCACGCCCGTGCTGTTGAAGTTGACCAGTACCAGGCCCAGGATCGCCACCAACATGATCAGGCCGGAAGCCTGGGTGAAGATGAAGAACTTGGTCGCCGCGTAGATCCGGGTTTTCTTGCCGTCCGAAGAACTGTGACCCCAGAGCGCGATGAGGAAGTACATCGGCACCAGCATCATTTCCCAGAAGAAGAAGAACATGAACAGGTCGAGGGCGAGGAACACGCCGACAACGCCGCCCAGGATCCACATCAGGTTCAGGTGGAAGAAGCCCACGTGACGCTGGATCTCTTTCCAGGAGCAGAGTACCGAGAGGATACCCAGCAGGCCGGTCAGCAGGATCATCAACAGCGACAGGCCGTCGAGGGCCAGGTGCACGTTGATGCCGAAGCGCTGGATCCACACGTGCTTGAATTCAAGCGCGAAGGTGGGATCGACACCCGGTGCCGGAGCAAATGAATAGTCACCGTGGGCCCACAGCCAGAGGCCGAGCGCGAGTTCCAGGGACATGGTCAGCAACGCAATCCAGCGGGGGAGGGTGGCGCCGAAGCGTTCACCCATCCAGCAGAGCAGGCCGCCGATAAAGGGGATCAGGATTAGCCAGGGCAGAATCATGACGGGCTCGTTTCCTTTCGCAAGTTCGCAAAGTTCGCAATGTGCATAGTCAGACCGCGACCACGATGATGGCGCCGATTACCAGGACGGCACCGGCCGCCATTGAAGCTGCATACCAGCGCAATTGGCCGGTCTCGCTGCGGCTCAGGGCGGTGTGACCGGCCTTGGCGGCACGCGGGATCAAACCGATGGTTTGGTCGAGCGGGTCTTTGCGCAGTACGTGGCTGATCGCAAGGTACGGCTTGACGAACAGTTTGTCGTAGATCCAGTCGAAGCCCCAGGCAGCGAACCACCAGGCCGAAAGGAAGCGGCCAATGCCACTGTTGGCGATGGCGGTGACGAAGCGGCGCTTGCCGAGGAACAGCAGGGCCGCCAGCAGGATACCCGCGATGGCGATGGCGCCCGAGGCGATTTCCAGGCTGTGCTTGGCTGCACCACCGGCATGGCCGGCACTTTCCGGCAGAACACCGGCCAGTGGCGGGGTGATCATGGCGCCGACGAAGGTCGACAGGATGATCAGCACCGACAGTGGCAGCCAGTGGGAAATGCCATGGCCTGCGTGGGCTTCAGTCTTGGCTTCACCGTGGAACGTGATGAAGATCAGGCGGAAGGTGTACAGCGAGGTCATGAACGCACCTACCAGGCCGGCGTACAGCAGGCCGTGGTTACCGCTGGCAAAGGCTTCCCAGAGGATTTCGTCTTTCGAGTAGAAACCTGCGGTCACCAGTGGCAGGGCCGACAAGGCCGCGCCGCCGACGATGAAGCTGGCGTAGGCCAACGGCAGTTTCTTCCACAGGCCGCCCATCTTGAAGATGTTCTGCTCGTGGTGGCAGGCAACGATCACCGCACCGGAAGCAAGGAACAGCAGGGCCTTGAAGAAGGCGTGGGTCATCAGGTGGAAGATCGCGCCGTCCCAGGCGCCAACGCCCAGGGCCAGGAACATGTAGCCGATCTGGCTCATGGTCGAGTAGGCGAGGATACGCTTGATGTCGGTCTGAACCAGGGCAGCAAAACCTGCCAGTACCAGGGTCACGCCACCCACCAGGCCCACCAGGTGCAGAATCTCCGGCGCCAGGGTGAACAGGCCGTGGGTACGGGCAATCAGGTAGACACCGGCGGTTACCATGGTCGCGGCGTGGATCAGTGCCGAAACCGGGGTAGGACCGGCCATCGCATCCGCCAGCCAGGTTTGCAGCGGCAGTTGCGCGGATTTACCGACAGCGCCACCCAGCAGCATCAGGGTAGCCAGGGTGATCCAGAAGTCGCCGACCTGGAATTTCTGCGGTGCCAGCACCAGCAGTTCCTGGATGTTCAGCGTGCCCACCTGTTGGAACAGGATGAACAGGCCGATGGCCATGAACACGTCGCCGATCCGGGTCACGATAAAGGCTTTGAGTGCGGCGTTACCGTTGTTGCGGTTGCTGTAGTAGAAACCGATCAACAGGTACGAGCACAGGCCCACGCCTTCCCAGCCGAAGTACAGGAACAACAGGTTATCGCCCAGCACCAGGAACAGCATGCTGGCGATAAACAGGTTGGTGTAGGCGAAGAAGCGCGAGTAACCCGCTTCACCGCGCATGTACCAGGACGCGAACAGGTGGATCAGGAAGCCCACACCCACCACCACGCCGAGCATGGTGATCGACAGGCCGTCGACGTAGAGGGCGAAGTTGGGCTTGAAGCCCTCCACCGACATCCACTGCCACAACACCAGGGTGTAGTGACCGCCTTCAGGCGGTGCGACGTTGAATTGCCAGATGACGTAGGCGGCCACAATTGCCGACAGGCCAATGGAACCCACACCGACCAGGGCCGAGAGGTTTTCCGACCAGCGTCCACGGGAGAACGACAGCAGCAGGAAACCGATCAGGGGAAATACGAAAGTCAGAAAGATCATGTTCATCCGCGCATCTCACTGGCAGCGTCGATATCAAGCGTGTGGAAGCGACGATACAGTTGCAGCAGGATCGCCAGGCCAATACTGGCCTCGGCGGCTGCCAGGCTGATCACCAGGATGAACATCACTTGTCCATCCGGCTGGCCCCAACGGCTACCGGCCACGATGAACGCGAGTGCCGCGGCGTTCATCATGATTTCCAGGCTCATCAACACGAACAGAATGTTGCGGCGAACCATCAGGCCGACCAGGCCAAGGCAGAACAGGATGCCGGCGACCGCCAGACCATGCTCCAAAGGGATAGCAGGCATCGTCATTGCTCCTTGGCTTCGTTGCGGCCCAAGTGGAAGGCGGTGATGGCTGCAGCGAGCAGCAGCATCGAAGCCAGTTCGACCACCAGCAGGTACGGGCCGAACAGGCTGATGCCCACGGCTTTCGCGTCTACGGTGGTGTGGCCGATGGCCTGGCCGCTCTGGTGAGCGAACAGCACATACAGCAGTTCACCCAGCAGCAGGGCTGCCAGGATCACCGGGCCGAGCCAGATGCCGGGCTTGAGCCAGACGCGTTCCTGGGCGACAGACGCCGGCCCCAGGTTGAGCATCATCACCACAAACACGAACAGCACCATGATGGCGCCGGCGTAGGCGATCACTTCCAGTACACCGGCGAACGGTGCGCCGAGGCTGAAGAAGGTCATGGCCACGGCGATCAGCGAAATGATCAGGTAGAGCAGGGCGTGCACGGGGTTAGTGTTGGTGATCACGCGAAGCGTGGACACCACTGCAATACCCGATGCGAAATAGAAAGCGAATTCCATCTTTCTTCCTTAAGGCAGCAAGCTCTTCACGTTGATCGGCTCGGCTTCGTTTTGTGCGGCGCCTTTCGGCTTACCGGCAACGGCCATACCTGCAACACGATAGAAGTTGTAATCAGGGTTTTTACCGGGACCAGAGATCAGCAGATCTTCTTTCTCGTACACCAGGTCCTGACGTTTGAACTCGGCCATCTCGAAATCCGGTGTCAGCTGGATCGCGGTGGTCGGGCAAGCTTCCTCGCAGAGGCCGCAGAAAATGCAGCGCGAGAAGTTGATGCGGAAGAAGTCCGGGTACCAGCGACCGTCTTCGGTTTCAGCTTTCTGCAGCGAGATGCAACCCACCGGGCACGCCACGGCGCACAGGTTGCAGGCCACGCAGCGCTCTTCGCCGTCGGGGTCGCGGGTCAGGACAATGCGGCCGCGATAACGCGGCGGCAGGTACACCGCTTCTTCCGGGTATTGCAGGGTGTCGCGTTTGCGAAAGCCGTGACCGAACACCATCACCAGGCTTCGCAACTGGGTACCGGTACCCTTAACGATGTCGCCAATATATTTGAACATGGGTCAAATCCTCACTGAACCGCGCCCGCTGGCGTGTTCAACAACACAACGGCAGCAGTCACCAGCAAATTGATCAGGGTCAGCGGCAGGCAGAATCGCCAGCTGAAATCCATCACCTGGTCATACCGTGGACGCGGGATGGAAGCGCGCAGCAGGATGAACAGCATGATGAAGAACGCGGTCTTCAGGAAGAACCAGAAGAACGCCAGCTGCGGCAGGATGCCGAACGGACCGTGCCAGCCGCCGAAGAACAGCGTGACCAGCAGGGCCGAGATCAAGATGATGCCGATGTATTCACCAACGAAAAACATGCCCCATTTCATGCCGGCGTATTCAATGTGGTAACCGTCGGCCAGTTCCTGTTCTGCTTCCGGCTGGTCGAACGGGTGACGGTGAGTCACGGCGACGCCAGCGATGAAGAACGTACAGAAGCCGAAGAACTGCGGAATGATGAACCACAGGTTCTGCGCCTGGTACTCGACGATGTCGCGCATGTTGAACGAGCCCACCTGCACCACGATGCCCATCAGCGCGAGGCCCATGAACACTTCGTAGGACACGGTCTGGGCCGAAGCCCGCAAGCTGCCCAGCAGGGCGAACTTGTTGTTGCTCGACCAACCGGCGAACAGCACCGCGTAGACCGACAGGCCGGCCATGGCGAAGAAGAACAGCAAGCCGATGTTCAGGTCCGCCACGCCCCAGGTCGGGGTGATCGGGATGATTGCGAAGGCAATCAGCAAGGCGCTCATGGCCACGACCGGTGCCAGGGTGAAGATCACCTTGTCGGCAAACGGCGGGGTCCAGTCTTCCTTGAAGAACATTTTCAGCATGTCGGCGGCGATCTGGAACATACCAAACGGGCCAACGCGGTTCGGACCGTAACGGTCCTGCCACCAGCCCAGCAGGCGACGTTCGACGAAGCTGAGCAGGGCGCCCGCCACGACCACGGCCAACAGGATCACGATGGCCTTGACCACCGCGATGATCACGTCGATCACTTCAGGGGTGAACCAGGTCATTGAGCTGCCTCCTGCAGACCGTCAACGGTAAGGCCGAAGATCGCCGGAGGAATCCCCGCGAGGCCTTTTGGCAATGCAACCAGGCCAGCACCCAACTCTTCGTCGATGCGCAGCGGCAGACGCAGGGTCTTGCCGGCGACGTTCACGCTGAGCAGGGCACCGTCGTTGACGCCCAGGCGGTCGGCTTCGGACTTGGCTACGGACACGTAGGCGGCTGGAATGCGCTCTTGTACCGGCGCGGCTTTGGAAGAAGTCTCTTCGCTGCCGAACAGGTGGAAGAACGGCACAACCTGCCAGGTACCCTGGGCCGGGTTGAACGGACGCGGAACGCTGGCGAACCAGTTCAGCGAGTCACCGATGCTTTCGATCAGGCGGGTGCCCGGGTCGCCGGCACGGATGTGGCCACCGACTTCGTCCTGGAACTTGTTCCAGGCCTGCGGCGAGTTCCAGCCCGGCGACCAGGCAAATGGCACCTGCTGACGTGGCTCGACCGAACCCGAGTAACCTTCCATGGAGAAGGCGAACGCGGTGTCGATGTCTTGTGGCGTACGTGGCTCATGCACGCTGATGTCAGCCCGCATGGCGGTACGGCCGGAGTAACGCAGCGGTTCACGGGCGAGTTTCATGCCCTTGATGCGGAACGAGGCAGACGGTGCAGCGTCGACGATGCGCGCCAGTTGCGGTGCGGCTGCGGCTGCAGCAGCAGTCACGTGGTCGAGCTGGGTCCAGTCGATCGGCTGGTTCAGCAGGGTGGCGCGCAGGGCATGCAGCCAGCGCCAGCCTTCGTGAACCAGGATACTGGCGTCCATGTACTTCGGATCGAACACCTGGAAGAAGCGCTGGGCGCGTCCTTCCTGGCTGACCAGGGTACCGTCGCCTTCAGCAAAGCTGGCGGCGGGCAGTACCAGGTGGGCACGGTCGCTGGTGGCGGTTTTCTGGTGGTCGGCAACGATCACCACTTTGGCCGCGTTCAGCGCTGCGTCGACCTTGGCCGAATCAGTGCGGGTGTACAGGTCATTTTCCAGTACCACGATCGCATCGGCGCTGCCGTCGGTCACGGCTTGCAGGGCGGCGTCCAGGGACTCGCCACCGAGCATGGCCAGGCCGAGGCTGTTGGCCTCTGGCACGATCAGGCTGATGGAACCGTTCTTCTCGCGCAGCTTCAAGGCTTTGGCGATGTTGGCCGCGGCTTCGATCAGCGCCTTGGAACCCAGCGAGGTG
>NZ_JACARK010000536.1:0-2324 GCF_013386655.1 Pseudomonas sp. K5002
CGGCTCCCAGGCCCAGCGGGCGAATACCGTCTCAGTGGGTGCGCCGGGTGCGGAGCGGCAAATCACCAACGTAGCAGCCGCCAGCGAGGCGACCGATGTCGTCAATCTCGGCCAGGCCACGCAGATCTCCAACCAGGCCGCTGACCGTACCCTACGACAGGCCAATGCCTATACCGACAGCCAGATCAGTGCAGTGCGTCAGGATGCCTACGCCGGCATCGCGTCAGCGATGGCCATGGCAGCCTTACCTGTGGCGTCGACACCGGGCAGGAGCATGGTGGCCATGGGAACGTCGGTATACGAGGGGCAATCAGCCTTGGCCGTCGGCCTCTCGGGGCGCACCGAGGATGGTCGTTGGGCGTACAAGGCCAATGGTTCGGGCAGTGCCCAAGGAAGTGTCGGGCTGGCGGTTGGCGTGGGTTACGAATGGTAGGTCCTGATATCGGCAGGTCGAGGGTCTGACCCTCCCTGCCGATTTAGGAGCAGTCCGATGTTCTCCACCAGCCTCACTGTCCACAATAACCCTCAGTAATCATTGCCCGCTGTCGTAGCGGCTACCACTCGTGGAACCCGTCTCAGCCATCGGATTGCCGTGGTGCCTTGTTTCGGTTCGACGCATCCGTCAATGTCTCAGGTAAGTCATCGTGAAAGTCACATTGCGTTTCGATTCGCAGGTCGCTTGTCCGCATGCTGTTCCTCTCAACTCACTTCGCTCCCTCATTCGCGGCTTCTACTGCCCCGAGTTTGCGGTCACATCACCCGGTTGGCCGACTCTCGGCCTGCTGACCCTTACCGGGGTTTCGGCGCTGCTGGGCGTGTCTGATGCCCGTGCAGGCAACGGTGTACACATCAATGCGAATGACAGCGGCGAATGCGTCAGTCTCAATGACCCCCAAAATACTTATACTGCAGGCACCGGGGCCGACAGAGCCTATTTGAACGAAAACTTGAATTTCAAGGATGGTCAGTCGGGGCAGTGTGACTCGAACGCCAAGGATGGCCAAACCGAGAGCGTGATGTTCTATCGGCCGTTAGGAACACCGGGTGTTGGTGCAACCTCGCTTTCCTTGGGCGGGGAGCTGTATATCAACGGTGGGCGGCTGATGTTGGGAGGTGTCAACGGCAGCATCGCGATTGGCCATTCCGGCATTGAGGTTGGCGCCCCGCTTGCCACTGATAACGGCTTTGCCTTCGGCCGCGGTGCCCAGAGTACAGCCGCCTGGACCATGGCCTTAGGTCTTACCGCCAGGGCCCGGAACCCCTATGCACTGTCGTTCGGGAATACCGCTACGGCCTCCAATACATTCAGTACTGCATTCGGTTCGGCATCCACTGCTTCAGGTGAGTATGCCACTACACTCGGCGCGAGCGCGCAGGCGGGCGGTGCGAGTTCGTTCGCCGGCGGGCGATTCGCAGTATCACGAGGGGACAACTCGGTAGCGATCGGCAGGAACGCGAGCGCATCGAACTTGGAAAGCCTGGCACTTGGTTACAGCGCCCAGGCCCCCCAGAGGGCGAGTGTCGCGCTCGGCAGCTTCTCGGCCACTGACGATCTGCGCGAAGTTACGCCCGTGACCCTCAATGGACGCGTCTACTCCTTCGAGCGCAACAGCGCGGTCGGCACGGTCAGCGGCGGTAGTGCGGCGCGATTGCGCCAATGGATTTTTGTAGCTCCAGGGACGGTGAACGCCACAAGTACCGATGCCATTAACGGTGCCCAGTTGTTCTCGGGATATGAGGCGATCCGCCGTCTTGGAACACGTGAGACCACGGCCGGTGAATCGATGGCACAGGCCTTGGGAACCGGCCCGCTCGCCCAGGGCAATCGGATAGTACCGACACCTCTTGTACTGACCAGCCTTGCCCCGGGAACACCGCCGCCCACCACGCTGTTGGGGGCTCTGGCGGCCTTGGACAAAGCGCACAACGTCACTGATGACCGCATGGGTGAAGTGTTCGATTCCGTCATGGACATCTCGGAAAAATCCCAGGTGTTGAGGGCGACCAGGAGGTTCTACTGGAACCCCCAGACGGGTGCGTATGACGCCGACAGGGACGCTGGCGTGCCCACGTCGATTATCAATATGGCTGCCGGCGTGGCGGTAACGGATGCTGTAAACAAAGGTCAGTTGGACAGCGTTGAAAGCAGCGCCTTGCGTGCACAGCAGGCGGCCGGCACCGCCACTGCTGCTGTGGACAAGGCTCATCAGGTGTCGTTGGCGGCAAAGGAGGCCGCCGACTCATCGTTGGCACAGGCCAACAATGCCTCCCAGGAGGCAGCGGGTGCCCTTGACGCCGCCAATCAAGCCCAGGGCAGCGCCGGC
>NZ_JACARK010000537.1:0-1698 GCF_013386655.1 Pseudomonas sp. K5002
ACCCGCACCGACTCGTAGCCCATCAGCCGCCCGTCTTCGAGAATCGGCGTCACATAGGCGCTGACCCAATAATAGTTGCCGTTCTTGCAGCGGTTCTTCACCACGCCCATCCAGCTCTGCCCGGCCTTGAGGTAGCTCCACATCAGCTGGAACACGGCGGGCGGCATGTCCGGGTGGCGCACCAGGTTGTGGGTGCTGCCGATCAGCTCGGCCTGGGTAAAGCCGCTCATGGCGGCAAACTCGGCGTTGCAGTAGGTAATATGGCTGTTGACGTCAGTTGCGGAAATTAGCCGTTGCTGCTCCCCAAAAGTCTGTTCAACAGCAGTGACCGGCAAATTGAGACGCACGTTAAAGCTCCATGGACAGCATTCGATCGCCCTCTCGACCACCGGGTAGGCAGGACAGGCGGATTCGTATTTCCAGTCGGGCTGCGCCGTCGATCGGCTGGTTGGCCGCAAAGGTACGCAAACCCACGATTTTGCACAGCAATTCATCATCCATTCAGTGATGATCAACTAGGCTTGAATTCGGGTATCCGGCACGTGAGGCGCAATGAAGCGTGGCACTGACGAGCGACATTTCAGTCCCTGCCAGGCGTCCGTTTTATGGGCACATTTATGAGAGTAAGGAGAGAGCAATGATTTCCTGTTTCATAAACCTGCCTTCTGAAACGAGACCACCAAATACTTGTCCTAGATGCCGATTCTACGAATTACATCACATTTTGCAAGAAAAGGTGATGGTACATGCGGTTGTCTAATTTTAAGATTTATCGTTAAGTTCTTGATTCTAAATGGGAATTGAGCGATGCACATTTCAAGTTTGGGTCCAGCCATCAGACGTTACCGCAAGGTCGCAGGGCTTACTCAGGCTGAACTAGGTGAAAAAACCGGTTTTGACCCTAAAACCATCAGCCGCTTCGAAACCGGCACCTATACACCCAGCGTCGAGGCACTGTTCTTGTTCGCAGAGGCGCTGGGAGTGAAGCTGAAAGTCTTTTTCGCAGACCTGGTCGACGAGGAGGAACAGCGCGCTTATCTGTTCGGTGTCATTCACAAAGCCACCCCGAAGGATCTGGGAAAGCTGATCGCAGCGGTAGACCAGGCCTTGTCCAAGCCTTAGAGCTCGCAACACACGTGCACGCAATAAAAAGAGCAGACAGCCAGATTGACTGTCTGCTCTTTGCTTGATGACTCCTGACATGAACTGACAGGACAGCCCCTTAGACTAGGGACTGAGCCGCGCCATTGCTGCGTCATTCCACGGAGTCATCATGAATAGCATTGCCCATTACTTTTTGTTGTACGTCGACAGCCCGGCCACCAGCGCCAACCTCTACAGCCGGCTGCTGGACAAGCCGCCGGTGGAGCTGGGGCCGACCTTCGCGCTGTTCATCCTCGACAACGGGGTGAAACTCGGCCTGTGGTCGCGCCATACCGTGGAGCCTGCGGCCCACGCCTCGGTTGGCGGTAGCGAGGCGGGTTTCTGCGTCGCTGATATCGCAGCGGTCGACGATTTGCACACGCGCTGGGCGCAACTCGGGATGAGCATCATCCAGTCACCGGTCGAGGCGGACTTCGGCTACACCTTTGTCGCCCAGGACCCCGACGGCCACCGCCTGCGGGTGTTCACCGTGAACCCGTAACGGCTTGCGGCGCCAGCGCCCTTCGAGGCTGATGGCGCCGACACTGGCCAGCA
>NZ_JACARK010000538.1:0-1650 GCF_013386655.1 Pseudomonas sp. K5002
CAACGACCTGCGCGGCAAGGTCCGGGTGCAGACCGACGGTGGCCTGAAAACCGGCCTCGACGTGATCAAGGCTGCAATCCTCGGCGCCGAAAGCTTCGGCTTCGGCACCGCGCCAATGATCGCCCTGGGCTGCAAATACCTGCGCATCTGCCACCTGAACAACTGCGCCACCGGCGTGGCGACTCAGAACGAGAAGCTGCGCAAGGACCACTACATTGGTACCGTCGACATGGTGGTGAACTTCTTCACCTACGTCGCCGAAGAAACCCGTGAGTGGCTGGCCAAGCTGGGCGTGCGTTCCCTGGAAGAGCTGATCGGCCGTACCGACCTGCTGGACATCCTCGAAGGCCAGACCGCCAAGCAACAGCACCTGGACCTGACGCCGCTGTTGGGCAGCGATCACATCCCGGCCGACAAGCCACAGTTCTGCCAGGTTGACCGCAACCCGCCGTTCGACAAGGGCCTGCTGGCCGAGAAGATGGTCGAGATGGCCACTTCGTCGATCAACGACGCAAGCGGCGGCGAATTCGCCCTGGATATCTGCAACTGCGACCGTTCCATCGGCGCACGCATCTCCGGCGAAATCGCGCGCAAGCACGGCAACCAGGGCATGGCCAAGGCGCCGATCACCTTCCGCTTCAAGGGTACCGCTGGCCAGAGCTTCGGCGTATGGAACGCCGGTGGCCTGAACATGTACCTCGAAGGCGATGCCAACGACTACGTGGGCAAGGGCATGACCGGCGGCAAGCTGGTGATCGTCCCGCCAGTGGGCAGCGTCTACAAGACTCAAGACAGTGCCATCATCGGCAACACCTGCCTGTACGGCGCAACCGGCGGAAAGCTGTTTGCCGCGGGCACGGCCGGTGAGCGTTTCGCAGTGCGTAACTCCGGTGCCCACACTGTGGTTGAAGGCACGGGCGATCACTGCTGCGAGTACATGACCGGTGGTTTTGTCGCGGTGCTGGGCAAGACCGGCTACAACTTCGGTTCGGGCATGACCGGCGGTTTCGCCTACGTGCTCGACCAGGACAACACCTTCGTCGACAAGGTGAACCACGAGTTGGTGGAGATCCAGCGGATCAGCGGCGAAGCGATGGAATCCTATCGCAACCACTTGCAGCATGTGCTGGACGAATATGTCGAGGAAACCAACAGCGAATGGGGTCGCAACCTCGCTGAAAACCTCGATGACTACCTGCGTCGTTTCTGGCTGGTCAAGCCCAAGGCTGCCAACCTGAAATCGTTGCTTTCCAGCATCCGTGCCAACCCGCAGTGATATGCGCCTGAAGAGTTTGATGAGGTTTTAACATGGCTGAACGTCTGAATAACGACTTCCAGTTCATCGATGTCGGGCGCAAAGATCCGAAGAAGAAACTGTTGCGTCAACGCAAGAAAGAGTTCGTGGAAATCTACGAGCCCTTCAAACCCCAGCACTCGGCCGACCAGGCCCACCGCTGCCTGGGTTGCGGTAACCCGTATTGCGAATGGAAGTGCCCGGTGCACAACTTCATTCCGAACTGGCTGAAGCTGGTGGCCGAGGGCAACATCCTCGCCGCCGCCGAGCTGTCTCACCAGACCAACACCCTGCCGGAAGTGTGCGGCCGGGTGTGCCCGCAGGACCGTCTGTGCGAGGGTGCGTGCACCCTCAAC
>NZ_JACARK010000054.1:0-8695 GCF_013386655.1 Pseudomonas sp. K5002
GTCCAGGCCCAGTTGGGCGCGAAAGGCGGCGACGGTTTCCGGCGTGGCGGACTGGCCGAGCATGGCCTGGGCGATATCACCGGGGAGCATGCCGACCGCCAGGAAGATGATCACCGAGACGGCGAACAACGACAGCAGGCCAAGGGCGAGGCGTTGGAGTACCAGTTTGAATAGGCTATTCATGTTCGGTTCTCATGAGTGGGGCATGTTCTCGAAGGCGACAAATGTTCAATGTGGGAGCGGGCTTGCTCGCGAAAGCGGTGTGTCAGCCAATACAGATAGAGACTGACCCACCGCATTCGCGAGCAAGCCCGCTCCCACATTTGATTTGTGGCGTATCTGAAATCTTCACGCCTGCCACCACCGCTCGATCAACCGCAACCCATCCAGTTCCCCATACGGCGCCGTCAGCGGTCCATGGCTGACGCGGTTCGAGCGGGCCGCCACGGAGCTGGCGAACAACGGCACAATCGCCCCGCCGTCGTCCCGGCACAGGCTCTGCATTTCGTTGTACATCTCCTGGCGCAGCGGCGCGTTCATCTCGCCCCGCGCTGCGTTGAGCAACTGGTTGAAGCGGTCGTTATCCCAATGGGTTTCGTTCCACGCCGCGCCCTTGGCGTAGCCGATGCTGAACATGCGGTCGGCAGTCAGGCTGCTGTACCAGAACGAGGTGGTGAACGGCTGCTTCATCCAGATATTGGAGAAATAGCCATCCGCCGGCTCGCGCACCACGTCGATATCAATCCCGGCCTGGCGCGCCTGCTCCTTGAACAGCACCGAAGCATCCACCGCACCGGTGTAGGCGGCATCGGAAGCTTGCAGGCGCACCTTCAGCGACTCCACACCGGCCTTGCGCAGGTAGAATCGCGACTTGTCCGGGTCGTAGGTGCGCTGCTCCAGGGCGGCGTTGATGAAACGGCTGCCGGGCTGGATCGGATGGTCGTTGCCCACCAGGCCATAGCCATGCAGCACCGAGGCCAGCAGGGTTTCGCGGTTGATCGCATGCTTCATCGCCATGCGGATGTCGTTGTTCTTGAACTCGTTGCTGTCGCACAACATCGGGAAGGTGTAGTGCTGGGCGCCCTTGGTTTCTTCGATGACCAGCGTGGGATTGCGCTTGAGCAGGGCTACGGTTTTCAGGTCGACCTTGTTGATCACGTCGACTTGCCCGGTGACCAGTGCATTGACCCGCGCTGCGCCGTCGGCAATCGCCAACAGCTCGGCGCTGGCGAAGTGTGCCCTGCCCGGCTTCCAGTAATCAGGGTTGCGCTCCAGGTCCATGCGTACGCCCGGCTCGAAGCTTTTCAGGCGATAACCGCTGGTGCCGATCCCGGCCTGCCAGTCGGCGGCGCCGTCCTTGGCGGGCATGATCACCAGGTGGTAATCGGCGACCACATAGGCGAAATCGGCATTGCCCGAGTGCAATTCGAACACCACTGCATCGCTGCCCTTGGCGCTGACACTGGCCACATCGCCGATCACCGTCTTGGCCGCCGAGGTGGAGTTGGCTGCCAGGTGATGGTTGATCGAGGCCACCACGTCGTCAGCGGTCAGGCTTTTGCCGTTATGGAAGGTCACGCCCTGGCGCAGCTTGAAGGTCCAGATGCGCGCGTCGGGCGTCGACTCGAAGCTTTCGGCCAATTCGGGGATAGCGCTGCCGTCCACCGCGATTTCCGTGAGGGTGTTGTACACCGCCGAAAAGCCGACGAAGGTGAAGGTGTCGACCCAGGATCCCGGGTCGCGGGAGTCGGTGGTGCTGCCGCCGGCCAGGCCCATGCGCAGCACGCCGCCCGGCTTGGGCGTGGCCTCCTCGGCAAAGGCCTGCAGCGGCAGGCCCATGGAAAACGCGGCGGCCACGGCACCGGCTACGGCGCTGTGCTTGAGGAAGTCCCGCCGGTGCATCGCTTGAGTCATTTTGTTGTTGTTTTCGCTCATGGTGTTGCTCCTCTAAAGGTTCACACAGGCATGCTTCAACTCGATCAAGGTCACGCCGTTGCGCTTGAAACCGTTACGCAAATCCGTCTGCAGCTCATCCAGGTTCTGTGGCTCGCTGACCGTGCAGCCGAACGCCCGCGCCAGGGCGGCGAAGTCCGGGTTGCGCGGCAGTACGCCGATGGGTTCGATGTCCAGGTTCAGCATGTCGTCGCGAATCTGCCCCAGGGCGTCGTTGTTCCAGAGCAACACCACCAGCGGGCTGTCCAGTTCTTCCACGGCCGTGGCCAGTTCCTGGGCGGTGTAGAGAAAGCCGCCGTCGCCCACCAGCACCAGGCCGGGCCGTTGCGGTGCGCCGAACTTGGCGCCGATACCGGCCGGCAGGCCATAGCCCAGGGTGCCGTAGCCGGTGGGATGCAGCCAACTGCGGGTGGCGTTGCTGGGAAAGGCGTAGTTACCGGTGTAGGCCAGTTGGGTCATGTCACTGCTGATGAAGGCATTGGCCGGCAACTCGGCGGCCACGCGGTCGAGAATCGCCTGGTGAATGCGTTGCAACGGACCATGGCCGCTGCTGACTGCCTGGCGTAACGTCGCGACCGCAGCGGTGGCGGCATCCGCGTTGCGCGGCGTGGCTGGCAAGCGTTCCAGCAAAGCCAGCGTCGTTTGCTGGGCATCACCGTGCAACGCGACGGCGCAAGGATAGAAATCGTTGAACTTGCGCGGGTCGATATCCACCCGCAGCAGCTCGCCATTAATCGGCAGGCGTTCACGCCAGAAGTCGGTATCGGCCATTTCGGTGCCGATGGCCAACACCACATCCGCCTCGGCGATGAGCTGCCAGCCGGGCTCGACACACAGGGTCGAACCGGCATTCAGCGGATGCTCCACCGGCAACAATCCCTTGCCGGCGACACTGCTGAAAAACGGCGCCGCCAACTGCGTACTCAAGCGCTGCAAGGCATCGGCCGCCAAAAGCGCACCGCCACCGGCAATGATCATCGGGCGCTTGGCCGCGGCCAGTTTTGCCACTGCCTGATCAAGGCTTTCAGCCGATGGCAAACCGCGTCCGGGACGGCGCACCACCTCATTGCTCCAGTCCCGTTTGATCGGCGCCGACAGTAAATCCAGCGGCACCGAAATATGCACCGGGCGCGGTCGCTCACTGTCGAACACCGCGTAGGCCCGCGCGATCAACTCCGGCAAATCCTCGGCACTCAACGCCACCGCTGAAAACGCAGTGATGGGCGCGGTCATCGCCCGCTGGTCCTGGGTTTCATGCAGGCAGCCCCAGCCTTTGCCGAGGCTGGCGGTGTGGTTGACGCTGGAAATCACCAGCAGCGGAATCGAGTCGGCATACGCCTGGCCGATCGCCGTCGCGGCGTTGGTCACCCCCGGCCCGGTGATGATGAAACACACGCCCGGCTTGCCGCTGACCCGCGCATAACCGTCGGCCATAAAGCCGGCGCCCTGCTCGTGGCGGGTCAGCACATGCCGAATACCGCTGCCCGGCAAGCCTCGATACAGCTCCAGCGTGTGCACGCCGGGAATCCCGAACACCGTGTCGACACCATAGTTGGCCAGCAATCGCACCAGGGCCTGGCCGCCCGTCAAGGTTTTGCTTTGCATTGTCATCTCCTTCACGCCTGGGCGAGACGGATCAATGCATCGACCGCCGTGGCGCCCCGGGCATTGACCAGCAATGGGTTTACATCGAGTTCCAGCAACTGCCCGGCGTTGGCGCAGGCGTAGTCGGCCACCGCACGAATCGCCGCCACCAGGGCTTCCATGTCGGCCACTTCGCGTCCGCGAAAGCCTTGCAGCAATGCGGCGCTGCGCAGGCTGAGCAAGGCGTTGCGGATTGCATCGTCGGTGGTCGGCAACAGCAGGCTGCGGCTGTCCTTGAGCAACTCCACAAGGATTCCACCGGCGCCGATCACCAGCGCCAGGCCGAAGTCGTTTTCGCGCTTGATGCCCACAATCAGCTCGGCCAGCGGCGGCGTAGCCATGGACTCCAGCAGCAGCTGATCGAACGGCACATCCGGCGCATAAGCGGCGATTTGCTCGCGCATATGAGCCAGGGCAGCAGTCAAGGCGAAGCCGTCCTGCAGGTTGAGCGCCACGGCGCCGGCTTCGGTTTTATGCGGCAAGTCGGCACTGACGGCCTTGAGTACCAGCGGGTAACCCAGCACTTTGGCATCGGCTATGGCCCGCTCGGGAGTGCTCAAGACACCGGCTGGCGTGGTCAGGCCGAAAGCCCGTAAAGCCTGCTTGGAATCCCACTCATCAAGCGACTGTCCGTGTTCTTCAAGCGCTTGCGGGCACAGCGGCACCAGTATCGACTCACCCCGCGCCAACAACGCCCGGCGATTGTTTTGATAGTCAGCAATCCGGCCCCAGGCCGCCAGCGCATCTTCCACGCCTTGCAACGCGGCAACGCCCTGGGCATGCAGACGCTCGCGAGCGTGGGCCGGGAGCAATTCGGGAAATGCAGAGGTGACAAAGCCAGTCTTGCCGTGGCGAGTCAGCGCACTGCAAAACAGCTCCAGCAGCAGGTCGCACTCCTTGCGCTCACCGGTAAATTCCGCCGGGTAGTCGAGCACCAGCATTGCCGCATCCGCTTCGGTGCGCAGTGCCGTGTCGAGCATCGTATTAAGCGCGTCGCTGTTGCCCCAGATGGCCGTGGTGAAATCCAGCGGGTTGACCAGGTTGGCGTAGCTGGGCAGCACCTGCGCCAACTCTTCACGCTGGCCTTCGTCGAGCTTCGGCAGGCTCAAATCGTTGCGCTCGGCGTAGTCGGCAATCAACCCGGCATCACCACCGGAACAGGCCAGGGCGATCAGGCTGTTGCCCGCCGGCAGATTACCGCAGGCCGCCGCTTTCAGAGTCTCGACAAAACTCACCGGCCCGCTGACCCGGATCACACCCAGGCGCGCGAACAGACTGTCGTACAGCGCATCGGAACCCGACAACGAACTGGTATGACTCAAAGCCAACTCGGCGCCGATCTGTGACACCCCGGTTTTCAGGGCGATGATCGGAATGCCTTTCTCCAGGGCCTTGTGGGCCGCACGGGCGAACCCCGGCACATTCTTCAAGCCTTCCAGGTGCAAGCCAATCGCTGTAACGCGCGGCTCGTCGAGCAGCACGTCCATCAACTCGGCAACCCCCAACTGCGCCTGGTTGCCCACCGACGCCATATAGGCCACCGGCAGCGAACGGTCGCTCATGGACAGGTTGTAGGCAAAGTTGCCGCTCTGGGTCAGCACCGCAACGCCCTTCTCGACCGGCTTGCCGCCATGGGCCACCGGCCACAACGCCGAGCTGTGCAGGTAATCCAGCAGGCCATAGCAATTGGGGCCCAGCAGTGCCATCTCGCCAGCGGCCTTGAGCAGTTGTTGCTGCAAGACTTGGCCCTCGGCGCCGGTTTCGGCAAACCCGGAGGCGTAGCAGATGGCGCCACCGGTGCCAATGGCCGCCAGTTCGGCGACACAGGTCAGGGTCAGCTCGCGATTGGTAGCGATAAACACCGCGTCCGGACCGCACGGCAAATCGGCCACGCGACGTACGCAGGGAACGCCATCGAGGCTGTCATGTTGCGGGTTGACCAGCCACATCTGGCCGGCAAAACCACCCTCGGCGCAGCGCTTGAGGGCACGGGCCATGCTGCGCCCACCGACGAATGCCAGGTGACGGGGCGCCAGCAGGCGCTTGAGATTGTCGCGAATAGCCTGGGACATAAGCGTTCTCCGACCCGATCAACGCAACAGTGGCCGCAACAGTTCGCGGGCAATAATGTGGCGCTGGATTTCCGAAGTGCCTTCCCAGATCCGCTCGATCCGCGCGTTGCGCCAGATGCGCTCCACCGGGCCTTCGTCCATCAAACCCATGCCGCCGTAGATCTGCACCGCTTCATCGGCAACCTTGCCCAGTACTTCGCTGGCAAACAGCTTGGCCATGCCGGCCTCGCCGTCGGTCATGGTGCCCTGGTCCATTTTCCAGGCGGTGTTCAGGGTCAGCAGTTCGGCCGCACGGATTTGCGTGGCCATGTCGGCGAGCTTGAACGAGATGCCTTGATAGGTGCCGATGGGCTGGCCGAACTGCTTGCGGTCATGGATGTAGGGCACGATCAGGTCCATGCAGGCCTGCATGATCCCGGTCGGGCCGCCGGACAGCACAACGCGTTCGTAATCGAGGCCGCTCATCAGCACTTTCACGCCGCCATTGAGTGCGCCGAGGATGTTTTCTTCCGGCACTTCGACGTCATCGAAAAACAACTCGCAGGTGTTGGAGCCGCGCATGCCGAGCTTGTCGAACTTGTTGCTGCGGCTGAAGCCCTTCGAGTCGCGCTCGACGATAAACGCGGTGATGCCGTGGGCACCCTTTTCCAGGTCGGTCTTGGCGTAGATCACGTAGGTATTGGCATCAGGGCCGTTGGTGATCCAGGTCTTGCTACCGTTGAGCACATACACACTGCCGCGTTTATCGGCGCGCAGCTTCATGGAGACCACATCGGAGCCGGCGTTCGGCTCGCTCATGGCGAGTGCGCCGATGTGTTCGCCGCTGATCAGCTTGGGCAGGTATTTGAGTTTTTGCTCATGGGTGCCGTTGCGGTTGATCTGGTTGACGCAGAGGTTGGAGTGCGCGCCGTAGGACAACGCCACCGAAGCCGAACCCCGGCTGATTTCTTCCATGGCCACCACGTGGGCCAGGTAGCCCAGGCCGGCGCCGCCGTATTCTTCCGGCACGGTGATGCCCAGCAGGCCCATATCGCCGAACTTGTGCCACATATCGGCGGGGAACAGGTTGTCGATATCGATCTGCGCAGCGCGCGGCGCCAGTTCCTTGGCCACGAAGGACTGCACCTGGTCGCGCAGCATGTCGATGGTTTCACCGAGGGCGAAGTTCAGGGAGGGGTAACTCATGGACGGGCACCTTCTAGCGTTGTTTTTGTATGGCCAATACGCCGGGGAGGGCGATCACCTTTACGTTAACGTAAACTTGCGTTGCGGGCCTGTCAATCGTAGTTTACGTTTACGTCAACCTACAAAAAAGACAACAGGGGTCGTTATGGATCAATCGAATCAGAGCTACAGCCGCGGCTGTCAGGACAAGGCCTTGCTGGCCATGACTATCGGCCAGGCCTTTGATCAAACGGTTTCGCGCTACTCCGACGGCGAAGCCTTGGTCGTGGGCCATCAACAGCGTCGCTACACCTGGCGGCAACTGGCAGAGACGGTTGATTTGCATGCACGTGCGTTCCTGGCCTTGGGGATGCAGGCCGGCGACCGCTTGGGCATCTGGGCCCCCAACTGCGCCGAGTGGTGCATCAGCCAGGTCGCCAGCGCCAAAATCGGCGTGATTCTGGTCAATATCAACCCGGCGTATCGCAGCAGTGAATTGGAGTACGTACTCAAGCAATCCGGTTGCCAGTGGTTGGTGTGCGCCGGGTCGTTCAAGACCTCCGATTACCACGGCATGTTGCAGGAGCTTCAACCTGACCTGCGCGGCATCATCAGCCTTGATCCCAGCCCGCCCCCGGGGTTTACGCCCTGGTCGCAATTGGCGGCCCTCGGGGCAGGCGTCCCGCCCGAGCAATTGCAGATCCGCCAGGCCGGCCTGCACTTCGATCAACCCGTCAATATCCAGTACACCTCCGGCACCACCGGCTTCCCCAAGGGCGCCACCCTCAGTCACCACAACATCCTCAATAACGGCTACATGGTTGGCGAAAGCCTGGGCCTGACGGCGCAAGATCGCCTGGTGATCCCGGTGCCGCTGTATCACTGCTTTGGCATGGTGATGGGTAACCTGGGCTGCATCACCCATGGCACCACGATGATCTACCCGAGTGACGGTTTCGACCCATTGCTGACCCTGGCTGCCATCGCCGAAGAACAGGCCACCGGGCTATACGGGGTGCCTACCATGTTTATCGCCATGCTTGATCACCCGCGCCGCGCCGAGTTCGACCTGTCGCGCCTGCGCACCGGGATCATGGCGGGCGCCACTTGTCCGATCGAGGTGATGCGCCGGGTTATCAGCGAGATGCACATGAGTGAGGTGCAGATTGCCTATGGCATGACGGAAACCAGCCCGGTGTCGTTGCAGACCGGGCCGGATGATGACCTTGAGCGGCGTGTTACGACGGTTGGCCGGACCCAGCCACAGCTGGAAAGCAAGATTATCGATGACGCCGGTAACACGGTTGCTCGGGGCCAGGTAGGGGAGCTGTGTACCCGTGGCTACAGCGTGATGCTCGGTTACTGGAATAATCCTGACAGCACTCGTGAGGCTATCGACGAGGCGGGCTGGATGCACACCGGCGACCTGGCGACCATGGATGAACATGGGTATGTGTGCATCGCCGGGCGTAACAAGGACATGATCATTCGCGGAGGTGAGAACGTGTACCCGCGGGAGTTGGAGGAGTTTTTCTTTACTCATCCGGCGGTGGCGGATGTGCAGGTGATCGGGATTCCGGATGAGCGCTATGGTGAGGCGATTGTGGCGTGGATCAAGTTTCATCCGGGGCATGTGGCTAATGAGCTTGAGCTGCAGACGTGGTGCAAGGGGCGGATTGCGCACTTCAAGATGCCCAAGCATTTCAAATTTGTGGATGAGTTTCCGATGACGGTGACGGGGAAGATCCAGAAGTTTCGGATGCGGGAAATTATGATTGAAGAGTTGAAGGGGGGGTGAGGGGGGTTTATCCGTTATTTAGGTAACGGCGGCTTATGGTTTCGCTCTTACAGCGAGTCACTTT
>NZ_JACARK010000539.1:0-7387 GCF_013386655.1 Pseudomonas sp. K5002
CTCGGCCGCGACAGCGTCGGCGTGGAAGACAACTTCTTCACCCTTGGTGGCCACTCGTTGCTGGCGACCCAGATCGTCGCGCGCTTGCGCAGCCAGTTCAAACTTGACCTGCCGCTGCGTGTACTGTTCGAACAGCCGACCGTCGCGCTGCTGGCCGTGGCCATCGCTGAGCGTGAGGCAAGAGCCGCTGCACCGCAGACCGCCGTCCTCGACACACCGCATGCCAAGGCACGCCCGGCGTTGTTGCCGCTGTCGTTCTCGCAACAACGCCTGTGGTTTATCGAGCAACTGACGCCCGGCACCACGCTGTTCAATATCCCGTTTGCCCTGCACCTCAAGGGTCAACTCGACGTTGCAGCACTGCACGCCAGCCTGAATGACTTGCTGGTGCGCCATGAAATCCTGCGCACCGGCATCCGCAGCGTGGATGGCGTACCGAGCCAGCACATCAGCGAAGCCCTGGACTTTGCGCTCCCGTTTGAAGACTTTTCCGGCTTAGGCGCAACAGCCCGTGAGGGCGCGCAGTTCAACGCACTGCAAGCTACCTTTGAACAGCCCTTCGACCTGACCGCACCGCCGCTGTTGCGCGCCCGCCTGTTGAAGGTCGCGCCGGACGAACATGTGCTGGGCATCGCGCTGCATCACCTGGTCTCCGACGCTTGGTCGGCCACCATCGCCCTGCGCGAACTGGCCTTGGGGTATCAAGCCCGCTGCAATGGTGCAGCCGCGCAATTGCCGGTCTTGCCGCTGCAATACGCGGATTTTGCCCTGTGGCAACGGGAGCATCTGCAAGGTGCTGAACTCAAGCGCCAACTCGATTACTGGACCCACACTCTTGAGCGTCGCGACAGTGACGCCAGCCCGCTGCTGGCCCTGCCCACCGACCATCCTCGGCCGTCAGTGCAGAGCTATCGCGCCGGCCTGGTGCAACGCGAACTGAGTGCCGACTTGAGTGGCCGCGTGCAAACCCTCGCCAGCCGCTTGGGCACCACGCCGTTCAGCGTGCTGTTCGCAGGTTTTGCGGTGCTGATGCACCGTTTGAGCGGCGACGCCACCGTGTTGATCGGCACACCGGTCACCCACCGCGAACAACCCGGTACCGAAGGTCTGTTGGGAATTTTGCTGAACAACCTGGCGATCCGCGCGGACTTCACCGCACAGGCCGATTTCAGCGCCGTGGTCGCTCAGGTCGCCTCCCGACTGCGCGAAGGCCTGCAACATCAGGACCTGCCGTTCGAACAACTGGTCGACAGCCTGCAACTGCCGCGCAGCCTCAGTCATGCGCCGCTGTATCAAGTGATGGTCGCGCAGCAACTGGCCATGGAGTCGCGCCTGCAGTTCCCGGGGCTGGCCTTCGAAGCCCTGGATACGCCGCTCAAACACTCCGAGTGCGACCTGGACCTGCACGTACTGTGCCCGGCCAACGCACCGATTCAGCTGGAGCTGATGTTTGCCCTGGACCTGTTCACCCAGGACAGCGCGCGCCAGACACTCGCTCGCCTGGAACACCTGCTGGAACAGATGCTCGCCGAACCACAACGCCCGGTGGCGGCCCTGCCGCTGCTGATGCCGGCCGAATGGCAGCGCACCGTGGTCGAGTGGAACCGCACCGAGATGGACGTGCCGCAGCACCTGACGTTCGCCCAGTTGTTTGAGCAACAAGCCGAACGCACGCCGCAGCGCGATGCGTTGTGTTTTGAAGGCCAATGCCTGAGCTACGCCGAGTTGAACCGCCGCGCCAACCGAGTCGCACACTACCTGCGCGGACAAGGAGTGGTCGCCAATCGCCCGGTGGCGTTGTGCGTGGAGCGCTCGCTGGAGTTGTTGGTCGGCCTGCTCGGCATTCTCAAGGCCGGTGGCGCCTATGTGCCGCTGGACCCGAGCTACCCGGTTGATCGCCTGGCCTACATGCTCGACGATGCGCAACCGGCGCTGTTCCTCGGCCAGCAAGGCCTGCTCGAACAGTTGGGCAGCGACTTGCCACGCCTGCGCCTGGACGCCGATGCCGCGCTGTTCGCCTCGCAGCCCGAGAGCAACCCTGCACCGCTGGCAGGCCCGGATGACCTGGCCTACATCATGTACACCTCGGGTTCCACCGGTAAGCCCAAAGGCACCCTGGTCACCCAAAAATCGGTGGTCAACTTGGCCTGGGCGCGGATCCATGGCCTGTATCGCCGCTACACCGACCAGCCGATGCGCACCAGCTTCAACTATTCCTTCGCCTTTGATAGCTCGGTGGCGGAATTGATTCTGCTGCTCGACGGCCACAGCCTGTACCTGACCCCGGAAGACGTGCGCTACGACCCTGCCGCCCTGGCGCAGTTCTTCCAGGAAACTCGCCTAGAAGCATTCGAATGCACCCCGGCGCAACTCAAGAGCCTGCTCGAAACCGACGGCGTGCGCCGCGGTGAAACCTACCTGCCGCGCTTCGTGCTGTTCGGCGGCGACGCGGTAGACGCACAGCTCTGGCAACGCCTGCCGTCGATCAGCGGCAGCCGCTTTTTCAATACCTACGGCCCGACCGAGTGCACCGTGGATGCCACCGGGTGTGCGGTGGACGACTTCCCGCAACGCCCGATCATTGGTCGGCCCATCGCCAACGTACGCACCTATGTGCTGGACGCGTTCTTGAATCCGATGCCTGTCGGTGTGCCCGGCGAGCTGCATATCGGCGGCGCCGGGGTGACCCTGGGTTACCTCAACCGCGCCGAACAAACCGCCAAGGTGTTTATCAACGACCCGTTCTCGCCGCTGCCGCAGGCGCGGATGTACAAGTCCGGAGACTTGGTGCGCTGGCTGCCCGACGGCCAGCTGGAATACCTCGGGCGCATGGATCACCAAGTAAAGATCCGTGGTTTCCGCGTTGAGCTGGGCGAGATCGAAGCCTTGATCGGCGCACAACCTGGCGTGCGCCAGGCCGTGGTACTGGCCCGTGAAGACGTGCCAGGGGACAAGCGCCTGGTGGCGTACTACACCGGCGAGCCGCTGGCCATCGAAGTGTTGCGCAGTCATCTGCTGCAGCACCTGCCGGACTACATGGTGCCATCGGCCTATGTACCGCTGGAAAAAATGCCCCTGACGGCCAACGGCAAGGTCGACCGCGCCGCACTGCTGTGGCTGGTGCAGGAGCAACGCCAGGGCGCCAGACCCGAGCATGAAGACGCGCCTCAAGGCGAAGCCGAACAACTGTTGGCCGGGCTCTGGCGCGAATTGCTCGACATTCCCCTGGTGGGACGCAACCAGGGCTTTTTCGCCCTCGGCGGCAACAGTCTGTTGGCCGCTCGCCTGATCGAACGTATCGCCCGACAGTTCGACGTCGAACTGTCGCTGAAGGACTTTTTCAACGCGGCCACCGTCGCCCGCCAGGCCCAATGGCTTGTCGCCCGACGAGAACAGGACCACGTCAACCGGAACGCAATGGTGGAGGGTGCGCTATGACACTGCAGCAACTGCAACAGGACCTCGAAGCACTGGGTGTGGAACTCTGGGAAGAGCAGGGCCGCCTGCGCTACCGGGCGCCCGCCGGGGTGATGGATGAAGGCCGCCTGCAACAATTGCGCGAACACAAGGACGCGTTGTTGCAGCAATTGATGGAACCGGTGATGCCCACCGTCTCGGCCGACCTGGCTGCCCGCAGCGAACCGTTTCCGCTGACCGACGTGCAGGCCGCTTACCTGATGGGCCGCACCCAGGCATTCAGCTACGGCGGGGTGGCGTGCCACGGTTACCTGGAATTTGAACTCAGGGAACTGGACCCGGCGCGCCTGGAGCAGGCATGGAACCATCTGATTGCGCGTCACGACATGCTGCGGGCGGTGGTGCTGGAAGACGGCTACCAACAAATCCTGCCCCAGGTGCCGCATTACCTGATCGCCCGGCATGACCTGCGCGAAGACGACGGCCGTGCACTGGCCGCTCTGCGCGAACGCATGGAAATTCGCCTGGCGTCGCCCCAGCAGTGGCCGCTGATCGAGTTGTGCGTCAGCCAGGGCCGTGAACATGCGCGCCTGCATCTCTCAGTGGATCTGCTGGTGTGCGACTACCAGAGCGTGCGCATGCTGTTGGCCGAGTTGCAGCAGGTCTATCGTGGCGAAGCCTTGCCGCCGGCGGCGCCCATCAGTTTTCGCGACTACGTACTGGGCGAGCGCCGGTTGCGGGAACAGCCGCGTTACCAGCGTGACCGCCAGTACTGGTGGGCGCGGGTCGACAGCCTGCCCGGTGCTCCGGAATTGCCCATGCAGGGCGCTCCCAGCGGACCGCGTTTCGAGCGCCGCGCCCTGAACCTGGAGGCCCGGGATTTCAACGCCCTGCGCCTGAATGCAGCGGCGGCCGGCGTGGGTGCGTCGGCGGCGATTCTTTCCTGCTATGCCGAAACCCTGGGGCGCTGGAGCCGCAAGGGGCATTTCTGCTTGAGCCTGACCTTGCTCAATCGCCTGTCGCTGCACCCGCAGGTCGATCGGCTGGTGGGGGATTTCAGCTCGGTGGAATTGCTGGAAGTCCAGACCCTGCAAGGCGGCAGCTTTGGTGAACGCAGCCAGCAGTTGCAGGAGCGACTGTGGCAAGACATGGACCACCGCCTGTGTTCCGGCATTGAAGTACTGCGCGAACTGGCGCGGCGCAAAGGCCGTGATGCGGCCTTGATGCCCTATGCCTTCACCAGCACCCTGGGCGCCGGTGGCGAAAGTGGCGGCGGGGCATTTATGCCCGGCGCAGAACTGGTGCACGGCATCAGCCAGACCCCGCAAGTGTTGATTGATTGCCAGGTCAGCGAGCGCGACAACGGCCTGTTCATCAATTGGGACATTCGCCAGGGCGTGTTCAATGAGGCCATGCTGGAAGCGATGTTCGACACCTTCGAACGTCTGCTCAAGCGCTTGGCGCGGGAGCCTTCGGCCTGGACCCTGGACGATTGCCTTGAACTGCCGGCACCCCAGCGACTGGTGCGGGAGTTGATCAACCAGACGGCGCAGCCGATTCCCCCAGGCTTGCTGCATGAACCGTTCTTTCGCCAGGCCCGGGCGCAACCCCAACGTGTCGCCCTGATCCAGGGCGCGCGACAGCTCACTTACGCGCAACTCGCCGCCCGTGCCGAGGCGATTGCCGAGCAGTTACTGGATGGCGGTTGCCAGCCCGGCGAGCGGGTCGCGGTATGCATGGAAAAAGGCATCGACCAGGTGGTCGGTGTACTCGGGATCTTGCGGGCCGGCGCGGCGTACCTGCCGCTGGACACTAATCAGCCGATGGCGCGGCGCGCGTTGATTCTTGAGAACGCCGAGGTCAGCCGGGTGCTCAGCCAGTCGTGGTTGAGCGAGGACGTGGCCTGGCCCGCCCAGGTGACCCAGTGCATACCCGTTGATCAGGCCGCAGCCAGTGCCGGACGTGAACTGCCGGCGCCGCAGGTGACACCGCAACAACTTGCCTACGTGATCTACACCTCCGGCTCCACCGGCCAACCCAAGGGCGTGATCAACGAGCACGCGGGTGTGGTCAACCGCCTGCTGTGGATGCAGGACGCCTACGGCCTGAACGCCACTGATGCGGTACTGCAGAAAACCCCGTTCAGCTTCGATGTGTCGGTGTGGGAGTTCTTCTGGCCCCTGTTCACCGGTGCGTGGCTGGTCATGGCACGCCCCGGCGGGCACAAGGAGCCGGCTTACCTGTGCGAGGTGATCGCGGCAGAACAGATCACCACCTTGCACTTCGTGCCGTCGATGCTCGATGTGTTCCTGGCCCACGGTGATGTCAGCCAGGGCGCCGGACTGCTGCGGGTGATGTGCAGCGGCGAAGCCTTGCCCGGCAGCCTGGTGCGGCGCTTCAAGCAGCAATTGCCCGGCATCGGTTTGTACAACCTCTATGGCCCGACGGAAGCCGCGGTGGACGTGACCGCCTGGAACTGCGCCAGGCCCGTGGTGCCGGACAACACGCCTATCGGCAAGCCGATTGCCAACACCCGCATGTACCTGCTGGATGCCCGGTTGCAACCGGTGCCGCTGGGCGTGGTGGGCGAGCTGTTTATCGCCGGTGTGCAAGTGGCTCGCGGTTACCTGCACCGTCCCGAACTGACGGCCGAGCGCTTCCTCAAGGACCCGTTCAACCCAGGCCGGATGTACCGCACCGGTGACGTCGGGCGCTACCTGCCGGATGGCAATATCGAGTACCTGGGCCGTAATGACGACCAGGTAAAAATCCGTGGCCTGCGTATCGAACTCGGAGAAATCCAGGCGCGGCTGACCGAGTACCCACAGGTGAAGGAAGCGGCCGTGTTGGCCCGCGACGAACGCCTGGTGGCGTACTACACCGGCGTGCCAGCCGATATCGAACAGTTGCGGGCGCACCTGCTGGCGCGCTTGCCGGACTTCATGGTGCCCGCGGTATTCGTCCATCTCGACGCTCTGCCCCTGAGCCCCAACGGCAAGCTCGACCGCAAGGCCTTGCCGACGCCGGGTGTGGAATCACTGATCGTGCGCGAGTACGAGGCCCCGGTGGGCGCTACCGAAATCACCCTGGCGCGGCTGTGGACCGAGCTGCTGAAGGTGGAGCGGGTCGGGCGTCACGACAACTTTTTCGAGCTGGGCGGGCACTCGTTGCTGGCCGTCAGCTTGATCGGACGCTTGCGTCAGGAAGGCATGGAAGCCGATGTGCGGGGCCTGTTCGAACAGCCGACCCTGGCCGGCTACGCCGCAATTACCGAACGAATGGAGATCGTCCTGTGAGCATCATCGAACTGTTGGCGACACTCAAGGCCAAGGATGTGCAACTGGCGCTCAAGGGCGATCAGTTGTCGGTGCAAGGCAACAAGCAGGCCCTGAGCGACGCGGCACTGGTGGCCTCGCTGCGCGAACACAAGCCGGCGCTGATCGAGCTGATCAAGGCCGGGGAGTACTCGGCCACCAAGGCCGGTGAGGTGCAGGTGCCGGCCAATGGCATTCCACCGGGCGCTACCTCGATTACCCCGCAGATGCTGAGCCTGTCGACCCTCAGCCAGGCGTCCATCGACCGTATCCTCGAGACCGTCGAGGGTGGCGTCGCCAATGTGCAGGACATCTACCCGCTGGCACCGTTGCAGGAGGGCATCCTCTACCACCATGTGAGTGCCGAGCACGGCGATCCGTACATCATGCAGTCGCTGTTTGCCTTCGACAGCCTTGAGCGTTTCGAGGGCTTTGCCCTGGCCTTGCAACAGGTGATCGACCGTCACGACATCCTGCGGACCGGCGTGGTCTGGGAAGGCCTGGAAGAACCGTCGCAAGTGGTCTGGCGCACGGCGCGCCTGCCGGTGCAGGCGATTGAACTGGACCCGGCAGACGGCGATATCGCCGCCCAGTTGCATCGCCTGTTCGATGGCCGCCACTACCGCATGGACGTGACCCGCGCGCCGCTGCTGCGC
>NZ_JACARK010000540.1:0-4389 GCF_013386655.1 Pseudomonas sp. K5002
CGCCAGCCTTCGGGCGATCTGGTCGATGGCGCGGTTGTGAAACACCGCTGACAGCACCCCCAGCGGTACGCCCACCAGTACCGAGAGCAGCAGGGCGGCGACCGCCAGTTCGAGGGTCGCGGGGAAGAACGCTTTCAGGTCTTCCAGCACCGGGCGGCTGGTGCGGATCGAGGTGCCGAGGTCGCCGTGCAGCAGGTCGCTCATGTAGCGGCCGTATTGCTGGTACAGCGGCAGGTCGAGGCCCAGTTGATGGCGGATGTTCTCGACAATGGCGTCGCTGGCCCGGTCGCCGGCAATCAGGCGCGCCGGGTCACCCGGGATCAGGTGGGAGATGCAGAAGGTGATCAGCGAAACGCCGACGACGACCAGGATCAGGCCGAACAGGCGTTTGCGCAACATATTCAGGAAGGCCATGAGGGCTCCTCGGTAACGCGAGACATTTGGATCAGGAATACAGCCTGGAAAACACAGCAGGTCCAGTGTGGGAGCGGGCTTGCTCGCGAATACGATGGGTCAGTCATACATCGGGTAACTGATACACCGCTTTCGCGAGCAAGCCCGCTCCCACATTTGATCGCGTGTTACTTACTGATCTCAGCCACGTTGAACACCTGCTCCAGCATCGGATGGAACACATAACCCTTCACCGAATCACGCATCGGCAGGGTGTAGTTCTTCTGATAGAGGTAGGCGTACACGCTGTCCTTGAGCACGATCTTCTGGGCTTCCTGGTACAGCTCGGTGCGCTTGGCCGTGTCGTTGTTGGCCGCCGCATCACGAATCAGCTTGTCCACCACCGGGTTGCTGTAGAACGAACGATTGCCCGGCAGGCCTTGCAGGGAGGAGTCGAACCAGAAGTTCATGTACATGTAGGGATCGGAGAAGTCCGGCGCCCACGAGCCGATGGACACGTCGAAGTCACCCTTGCCCAGGCGCTCGCGCATGGTGGCGTTGGCCAGTTTTTCCATCTTCAGGTTGATCCCCAGCGGCGCCAGGCTGGCTTGCAGGGTCAGGCCGATGGATTCCCAGTCCGGGTCCTTGTCGGAGTACATGTAGTTCAGGTTGGTGATTTTTTCCGGGAGTTTCTTCAGGTTCGCGCCCGCGCTGTCCAGGTCCTGTTTCATCAAGGGCAGGCTCGGGTCATTGGCCCACATGCCGGCAGGAATCGGCCCGTTCATCAACTTGGCCTGGCCCTTGAGGATGCCGTCGACAATGCCTTTGTAGTCCACCGCATCAACGATCGCCTGGCGCGCATTCTGGTTGTTCAGCGGGGCTTTCTGGTTGTTCAGGTACAGGTAGGTCACCCGCAGCGACGGGAATTCCTTGATCACCACGTCTTTCTTTTTGGCCAGGTTGGTGAGCTGGTCCTGGGGCATGTCTTCGGCGATGTCCAGGTCACCGCGTTCCAGTTGCAGGCGGCGTACCGAGGCTTCGCTGATGATCTTGATCACCACCTTGTTCAGCGCGGGCTTGGTGCCGGCGTAGTAGGTGTTGGGTTCCAGGGTCAGGCTCTGGCCTTTCTGCCAGTTGCTCAGGCGAAAGGCGCCGGAGCCGGCGGTGTGGGTGGAGAGGTAGGCGTTGACGTCGCCCTGTTTCACCACGTCCGGGTTGATGATGCCGGCGCCGTTGTGGGCGAGGGTGTAAAGGAAGGGCGCGTAGGGCTTGGCCAGGGTGAAGCGCACGGTGAGCGGGTCGACCACGGTGACTTTCATGTCATCCGGGAACGCGCCCGACGGGCCTTGCTTGAGCTGCATCACGCGGTCGAAGGAGAACTTCACCGCATTGGCGTCGACCTCGGCGCCATCATCGAACTTGTTGCCGGGCTTGAGTTTGAAGTCCCACACCAGACCGTCGGCCGAGGTGGTCCAGCTGTCGGCCAGGTCGCCCTTGACCTCGGTGCTGCCCTTGCCGTTTTCGACTTTGTAGGCCACCAGCTTCTGGTACGCCGGGTACGTCACCGCCCAATCGTTGTTGTCGATGGTCACGGCCGGGTCGAGGGTTTGCGGGTCGGCGGCCTTGCCGATCATCAAGGTGTCTTTGGGGGCGGCGGCACTTGCCGATTGCCACGCGCCCAGGCTCAGGGCGGCGCACAGCAGGGAGAGTGCGAGGGTCTTGCGGTTGCTTGGGGTCATGCCGGTTTCCTTGATTATTTAGAGGAAAAAGCGGGTTGGTTTATTTTTATGAAATCTATAACCGGGCAGTTGGAGCTAAAGGGTGCTGCTCATTATTGTGATGGTACGGTCCTTGTGATCAGTGTGACTCCTCAATTAATGGGAAAAGTTCGGCATCCGGCAACTCGTAGTGCCACCACTCGGTGGCAATCGCCTTGAAGCCGGCGCCGAGCATGATGCCCAACAACAGCAGGCGGTTGCGCTGCACCTGCGGCGGCAGGTCGGGGTAGAACTGGTGGGACTTGGGCTCCATGGCATCAAACGCCGTGCCCATGTCCAGGGGGGTGCCGTGTTCATCAATCAGTGTCAGGTCGACGGCCACGCCGCGGGTGTGGTGCGAGCCCAGGCGTGGGTCGCGCACGTAGTCCGGGTTGGGCAGGGCCTGCCACAACAGTTGCTGGGCGTAGGCAGGGCGATAGGCGTCGTAGATCAGCAGGGTCATGCCGGCCTGGCGTGCCAACAGGCTCGCCTTGCGCAGGCAGGCCGCCGCTTCGGTGTGCAGCAGGCAGCGGGTGTTGCGGTAGATCACGGTGCCTGCGAGGTTGTCGGCACTGGCGTAGATCAGGTCGACCTGTACCGGGTATTCCGGTGGGGCGATTTCTACCAATGGGCTGGTTTTCACTCAAAGATTTCCTTTCCAGGGTCAGGATTCGAACTGGCCGAAGGCCTGTTGCAGGGCGCGGTTTTTTGCCAGGCGTGCATCCAGTCGCTCGCCGTAGCGGTCAGCGACGGCAGACACCATCAGGTTGAACAGGCACGTCAGGGGCGCCATGGAGTCCCAGAACTGGCCGACATCGGTTTTCAGTTGCAGCAGGTCCAGGTCGTAGTCCCGGGCCCAGGGGCATTGCAAGTCAGTGATCAGCGCCAAGGGTAGACCCTGGGCGTTCGCGGTCTCGCAGAACGTGGGCGTGATGCTGGAATAGGCGCGGAAGTCCGCTGTGATGGCGTAGGGTTTTTCAAAGCCGGAGTTCAGGGTCTCGGCGTAGATCCCCGACAGGCCATCGACGTAATAGACCTTGGGACGGATGTATTCCAGGTGGCTGTGGAACGCATTGAGGATGCCCCGGGTGGACTGGATGCCGAGGATGAACACGGCGTCGGCGTCCACGATGTGCTGCACGATGTCGGCGAAACCCTGGCTGCGGGCCAGGCCGTACACATGCTGGATGGCTTCGATCTCGCGGTTGAGGGAACGGTCGAGGGCGTCTTCCTGATCGTTCTCCTGGCGAAACGCACCCAGGCGGTCGGTGATCAGCCAGGAGGCTTGCGGGTCGCCGCGCAGGCCTTGCTTGACGTCATCGAGGTTGCGATAACCCAGGGTTCGCAAGAAACGCCCCACTGAAATCCCGGTGGTGCCGGCTTGCTGGGCGATGCTGTCGGCGGTTTCGAACGGCAGCTGTTGCAGGTTGCCCAGCAGGTAGGTCGCGATGCGCTTGCCGGTGGGCGTCAGCGTCGGGAACTGCTGTTCCAGCGTGCGCTGGAAGCTGTTTTTATCCATGACGTTTTCGCGCAGGCCGGTCATTGATGTTACTCATGTTTCATGATTTTGATGTCTGTTAGAAACATAACATCGGCAATCGCGATAACACAATGGCTTTTTTTGCACTGGGCGGGCAGGGGGGGACAAGCGGCGATCAAGGCCGCTGGGGTTTCACCGAAGTACCGAACGTATTGCCCATGCGCACACTGGTCGCTGCGGGTGTAGAGAGCCCGATCTGGTTCGGCTTGCGTTTGTCGATGGGCACCTGTTGCGCTTGCTGGTTCTTTTGCGTGGCCTTGGCGGCGTCCGGGAGGTTGCCCATCTGCTGGCTCAGGCAGCCATAGTCCGGTGCCTTGTAGCCATCCACGTTGACCTCGGTGCAGCCATTCGGCGTTTCTTCGGCGTGGGCCATCAGTGGCAGGGCAGCACACAGCAACAGGCTGGCGAGGGTCGGGAACAGGTTCATCGGTGCCTCCTGGCGAGCCCTGGGAAATGGGCCGGTATGGCTCAAAAGTGTAGTGCAGCGGGCTGCCCGTCACCGTGATGTTTTTTTTGCTGGCACCGTAACATCAGGTTCATAAACTGGCCTCAGGATGACGGTTTTGTAGGCTATGTCGGACGTGTTGCGATGCTGAGCAGGGGGGCTTGGAGGCGCGCGGGCTGCTGCCTGGCTCTGCTGTTGGGGCTGGCGCAGACCGTGCGCGCCGAAGTGACCCTGGACCGGCCCGCGCAGAACCT
>NZ_JACARK010000541.1:0-5011 GCF_013386655.1 Pseudomonas sp. K5002
AGGCCTTGCGCCATGATCACCAGGGCGCCATCCGGGTCATTCACCTGGCCCATGACGCGGGCGGTCATTACCTCGCCGGGCCATTGGCCCAGCTGGCTGGTGCGCATCCGAACGTGACCGTTGAGCTATGGACAGCGGCTGAGGTGACGCAGGCGTTGGCGCAACTGCGGCTTGTTTCCCGGCAAACTCTGGCTTTACTCTGCGGGCACCCGGCCAGTGTCGAGGCCTTTTCCAAGCGCCTGTTCCTGGCCGGACTGCCGCGCAATCAACTGCTGGCCGATGTGTTCCTGCCCCGTGGTTGAGCGCTGAATTTCCCAGCCGCGAGATTTGTCATGACCGATGCCATCCTGCAGCAACGCGAACGCGGGTTGCTGATTTTGCAGCTCAATCGCCCGGACAAGAAAAATGCCCTGACCCGCGCCATGTACAGCCAATTGGCCGAGGCGCTGGAGCAGGCGGATGCCGATACCAGCGTGAATGCCGTGCTGATCCAGGGCAGCAGCGAGTGCTTCACCGCCGGTAACGATATTGGCGACTTCCTCGAACAACCGCCGGCGGATCTCGACAGCCCGGTCTTCAATTTCATGCGCAGCTTGCTCAACTGCCGCAAGCCGGTGATTGCGGCGGTGGCGGGCGTGGCGGTGGGAATTGGCACGACGCTGCTGCTGCATTGTGACCTGGTGTATGTCAGCCGGGATGCACGGTTGCGCATGCCGTTCGTCAACCTGGGGCTGTGTCCGGAGTTTGGGTCCAGCTTGATCCTGCCGCGCTTGCTGGGGCATGCCAAGGCGGCGGAGTTGCTGCTGCTGGGTGAAGGGTTTACCGGCGAACAGGCTGCCGCCTGGGGCATTGCCACCGAGGCATTGGGCAGCGGTGAATCGGCCCTGGCCAAGGCACGGGAAATTGCTGGACGGTTTGAGACCCTGGCGCCGGGCGCGGTGCAGGTCAGCAAGCATCTGATGAAAAGCGTTGATCGCGAGCAGTTGCGCAAGGTGATCGAGGAGGAGGGGGCGTTGTTTACCCAGAGGTTGAAGTCGCCGGAGGCGATTGCGGCGTTGTCGGGGTTTATCACTCGGAGATGAATGAGCGTTGACTGGTCGGCCGTCTTCGCGAGCAAGCCCGCTCCCACATTCGACCGTGTTTCTTCAGGATGTACGCGATCAAATGTGGGAGCGGGCTTGCTCGCGAATAGGCCAGTAAAGCCAACACACAAGCCAATTTGCAATGCAAAAAGCCCCGCCATTCACATGGCGGGGCTTTTGTTTTTCAGCGAGCGGTCACTCAGACCATTGGGTCGCCAACGTGCAGGATCTTCATGCCGTTGGTGCCGCCGATGGTGTGGTAGCTGTCACCCTTGGTCAGGATGACCCAGTCGCCTTTCTCCACGACGCCGCGCTTGAGCAACTCGTCGATCGCGGCCTGGCTGACTTGCTCAGGCGGCAGCGATGCCGGGTCGAACGGTACGGTGTAGACGCCGCGGAACATGGCCGCACGGGCCTGGGTTTCGCGGTGCGGGGAGAACGCGTAGATCGGGATCGAGGAACGGATGCGCGACATGATCAACGGCGTGTAGCCACTTTCGGTCAGGGCGATGATCGCTTTCACACCCGGGAAGTGGTTGGCGGTGTACATGGCCGCCAGGGCGATGCTCTGGTCGCAGCTTTCGAAGACCTTGCCGATACGGTGGCTGGAGGTCTTGCTGGTCGGGTGCTTTTCAGCGCCGACGCAGATGCGTGCCATGGCCTGCACGGCTTCCAGCGGGTACGGGCCAGCCGCACTTTCAGCCGAAAGCATCACGGCGTCGGTGTAGTCGAGCACGGCGTTGGCCACGTCGGACACTTCGGCACGGGTTGGCATCGGGTTCTGGATCATCGACTCCATCATCTGGGTCGCAACGATCACCGCCTTGTTGTGGCGACGTGCGTGCAGGATGATTTTCTTCTGGATACCGATCAGCTCGGCGTCACCAATTTCCACACCCAGGTCGCCACGGGCAACCATCACGGCGTCGGAAGCCTTGATCAGGCCGTCGAGGGTTTCGTCATCGGCTACGGCTTCGGCGCGTTCGATCTTCGCCACCAGCCAGGCAGTGCCGCCGGCTTCGTCGCGCAGTTTACGGGCGTATTCCATGTCGGCGGCGTCGCGCGGGAAGGATACCGCGAGGTAGTCCACTTCCATTTCGGCGGCGAGCTTGATGTCGGCCTTGTCTTTTTCAGTCAGGGCCGGGGCAGTCAGGCCACCGCCGCGACGGTTGATGCCTTTGTGGTCCGACAGCGGGCCGCCGATGATCACGGTGCAATTCAGTTCGGTCGGGGTGGCGGTGTCGACGCGCATTACCACACGGCCGTCGTCCAGCAGCAGCTCGTCGCCCACGCCGCAGTCTTTCACCAGGTCCGGGTAGTCGATACCCACGACTTGCTGGTTGCCCTCGGTCAGCGGATGGCTGGTGGAGAAAGTGAACTGGTCACCGATCTTCAGCTCGATCCGCTTGTTGGCGAATTTGGCGATACGGATTTTCGGGCCTTGCAGGTCACCCAGCAACGCCACGAAGCGGCCATGCTTGGCGGCCAGGTCACGCACCAGCTTGGCGCGAGCCTTGTGCTCGTCCGGGGTGCCGTGGGAGAAGTTCAGACGGGCAACGTCCAGGCCAGCCAGAATCAGCTGTTCGAGGACTTCCGGCGAGTTACTGGCCGGGCCAAGGGTGGCGACGATTTTGGTACGACGGACGGACATGCACGGACTCCTGAGTTCAAGCGCTGGGGAAGGCTACTATGCTCTTTGGTTGTAGTCATTGTTCGTTTGCACTACTTATCGATGATTCGCTTGTTTTCACTCTGCATGAACAGATGAACAACCTTGAAGATTTTCGATGAAGGGTCGATACACTGCACAAGACAGGAGAACCCCCATGCGAATCGTGATCATTGCTGCCCTGGCCGTCAGTGTTGTCGGCTGCACCCGTTGGTCGATGGACCATCATTTGAACAATGCGTACCGCGCCTACGGTGTGGGCGATTGCCAGCGGGTCACCCTTGAGTTGTCCCAGGTCGACCGTGAAAGCCGTTCCCGGCGCTACGTGCAACCGGAAGTCTCGATGTTGCGCGGGCAGTGCCTGGAGCGCGAGAAGCTGTTTGTCGATGCGGCGCAAACCTATCAGTTCATCATCAGCCAGTACCCGGCGAGCGAGTACGCATTCCGTGCCCGTGCCCGTTTGGATACCCTGCAGCAACTGGGGCATTACCCCGGCGCGAGCGTTGCCCAGCCGCGGCCGGCGTCGTTGTGATGATATTTGTCATGCCATAGCTGGCTCGTTGCCAGTCTTGGGCTAATCTTTGAATGTCAGTTTGTATAAGTTTCTATTCAAACGGATGGCGTTCCCGGATTTGGCAGCTGTAAAAGTGGCAACCCGTTTGCGGTTGTCGCACCGATATCCGGGGAGAGCGGGCCTTCAGGCTCGTTTCGAATCACTGGAGCGGCCACATATATGGCCATTGGATGGCGACCTCATCATGTTTACTCACCGACGGATCGAGCGGCATCAGTTACCTTGCTTCCTTCAAGTGTTCAACCGCCTGACGGACAAGCCAATCGGCTATCTGGGCAATGTTTCCGAGCAGGGCCTGATGTTGATCAGCCAGTTACCCATGATGGTCGATGTGGAGTTCGAGCTGCGCTTGAAGATCCCCGGGCCTGAGGGTGAGGTGCAGGCGGTAGACCTCACGGCCACCTGCCTGTGGTGTCATGAGGATATAAACCCCCAGCATTACGATTCCGGGTTCAGCATATCCCAGGCCCCTGCCGAATATGGGGAGGTGATCAGCGCGCTGCTGGATTACTTCAGCTTTGATCCGTTGCAGGCCTCTGCCTAGGTGCTGCATCCGGCGTTCATAGCGCGCCGGCTTTTTTCCAGCCCAGGTAGCGGGTCACCAGGGCGGCACCCAGGTCCGAAGGCAGTGTGTCCAGTACCGACAGCCCGTGGGCGTTCAAGCGGTCGTGGAGTTCGTCCCGGGTATTGAGATAGTTGATCGTGCCGCAGTAGGCCAGGGCTTCGGGCAGGGTTTGCACGGGAGCCTGGCGTAACTGGTCAAGGACCTCCTCCCGCAGGCTTGCGACCATTACCCGGTGCTGGCGGCTGATGCGCTTTACGGCGCTGAGTAACTCTTCATCTTCCTCATCCCGCAAATTGGTCACTACGATCACCAGCGAGCGACGTTTCTGCCGGGCCAGCAGTTGGCTGGCGGCCGCCTGGTAATCGGCCGTACGCCGGGACGTGTCCAGGTCATACACCGCATTCAGCAACAGGTTGAGCTGGCCACTGCCCTTGACCGGCGCCAGGTAGCGCGGCTGGTCGCAGGCAAAGGTGCATAGCCCTACGGCATCGCCCTGGCGCAAGGCTACATAACTGAGCAGCAGGCAGGCGTTGAGCGCGTGGTCGAAGTGCGACAGTTCGGCGTCCTGGCTGCGCATACGGCGGCCACAATCGAGCATGAACATGATCTGCTGGTCGCGCTCGTCCTGGTACTCCCTGGCAATGGGCGTGCGTTGCCGGGCGGTGGCTTTCCAGTCGATCTGGCGCAGGCTGTCACCTTCGCGAAACTCACGCAGCTGGTGAAACTCCAGGCCCAGCCCACGCCGTTGCCGCTGGCGTACGCCCAGCTGGTTGAGCCAGTTGTCCACCGCCAGCAACTGCGCGCCATACAGGCGTGCGAAGTCCGGGTAGACCCGGGTGGCGTCGCTGACGTCGATCAGGCGCCGGGCCGACCATAGCCCCAGGGCGCTGGGCAGATGCACTTCACAGCGGGTAAAGCTGAAATGCCCGCGCCTTTGGGGCCTTAGCCGATAACCCAGTTCACTGTGCTCGCCGGGCCGCAGTTCGATGGATTGCGGCAGGTCCTCCACCGCCAGGCCGTCAGGCACATGATCGAATACCTGGACCGCCAACGGCTGGGGATAATCGTGCTCCAGGGTTACCCGCACTTCCCCCCAGCGCCCCAGTGCCAGGCTGCCGGGC
>NZ_JACARK010000542.1:0-4030 GCF_013386655.1 Pseudomonas sp. K5002
GGCCGGGCAATGTGCGCGAGCTGCAAAACGCCGCCGAGCGTTTCGCCCTGGGCCTTGAACTGGCGCTGGACAGCACCCCCGACAGCACTTCGCCTGGCATCCTCACCAGCACGCCCGGCGGCTTGAGCGAACAGGTCGAACAGTTTGAAAAAAGCCTGATCGCCGCCGAACTGGCGCGCACCCACAATTCCATGCGCAGCCTCGCCGAGGCATTGGGCGTGCCGCGTAAAACCCTGCACGACAAACTGCGCAAGCACGGGCTGAACTTCGCTGACAGCGGCAACAGTCACGCTGACGACGAATGACCCTTTTCCCCCTGCCACGAGGCCACCATGAGTCGCGATAGCCGTTACCTGGAATCGATCCTTCACCACGACATTCCCCTGACCCGGGAAATGGGCCTCAAGGTTATCGACTGGCAGGACCGGCAGCTGCAACTGCGCTTGCCGCTCGACGCCAACATCAACCACAAGAGCACCATGTTTGGCGGCAGCCTGTATTGCGGCGCCGTGCTGGCAGGTTGGGGCTGGCTGCATTTGCAGTTGCGCGAGGAAGGGATTGAAGACGGGCATATCGTGATTCAGGAAGGGCAGATCAGTTATCCGCTGCCGGTGACCACCGATGCGACGGCGATTTGCCAGGCACCTGATGACAAGGTGTGGAAGCGATTCGTCGCCACCTACAAGCGTTATGGCCGGGCGCGCTTGGCGCTGGAGACATGGATCGTCAACGAGGGCAGTGAAGAGCGGGCCGTGGCCTTTACCGGGCAGTACGTCCTGCACACATAACAAATGTGGGAGCGGGCTTGCTCGCGAAAGCGGTGGATCAGCCAATACATCTGGTGACTGACACACTGCCTTCGCGAGCAAGCCCGCTCCCACATTTTTGATCGGCGCTGTGCTTAAGACCGAGCCAGGGTCAGCAACCGCTCACGCCACTCCGCTTTAGCCGGCAATGCCAGGAAGAACGGGTTCAACAACGACGCCCGCGCCGGGTAACTGAACGGCTGCCCATCCAGCTCCAGCACTTCCCCACCCGCCCCTTCCAGCACCCCTTGTGCCGCCGCCGTGTCCCACTGCGAGGTGGGCGCCAGGCGCGGGTAGCAATCGGCGCTGCCCTCAGCCAACAGGCAAAACTTCAAAGAACTGCCGATATTGGCCAGCTTCAACTCGCCCAATCCGGCACTCAAGCCAGCGAGCAAGCGATCCTGTTCAGGGCTCGTGTGGCGACGACTGGCAACCACAGTAAATGCTTCACCGCTCGCCGGGGTCTGGCGCACCTGGATTTGCTTGGGCGCAGCACCTACATCGGAACGCCAGGCACCCAGCCCGGCACCCCCGAAGTAGCACCGACCGCTGGTAGGCATCGACACCACACCGAACACCACGCGGCCTTTTTCGATCAGCGCGATGTTGACGGTGAACTCCTCGCTGCCGGAGATGAATTCCTTGGTGCCATCCAGCGGGTCCACCAGCCACCAGCGCTGCCAACCGGCGCGCACGCTCTGGTCAATGTCCGCGTCTTCCTCCGAGAGCACCGGAATGCTCGGGTCCAGGGCAGTCAGCCCGGCGAGGATCAAGTGATGGGCAGCCAAGTCGGCGGCAGTGACCGGTGAATCATCGGTCTTGGTGGTGACGGCAACATCGGCGCGCCAATACGGCAGGATGACCTCGCCAGCCTGGCGGGCCAATTCGATCGCGGGGGCAATAAACGGGTGACCCAGGAACAGTTCGCTCATGGCTGGAACGCTCCACGTTGAGTCAACAGGTCGCGTACCAGGTACAGCGCGGCCAATGCGCGGCCCTCGCTGAACTGCTCGTTCTGCGCCAACTGCGAGAGCTCCCGCAGGTTGACCCGGTCGACGCGCATCGGCTCGGGCTCGTCGCCTTCCAGGCGCTCTTCATACAGTTCGGTGGCCAGCACCACCTGAATTTTCTGGCTCATGTAGCCGGGGGACAGCGACAGCTCGGTGATGTGCTCCAACTGGCGGGCGCCGAAACCGGCTTCTTCCTTGAGCTCACGGTCGGCTGCCGCCAACACGTCTTCGCCCGGTTCGATCAGGCCCTTGGGCAGTGACAGTTCATACTCGTCGGTGCCGCCACAATATTCTTCGATCAGCAACGCATGGTCCGAGTCGATCATCGCCACGATCATCACCGCGCCATATCCGGCCCCCCTGCCCACCAGGCGCTCGTAGGTCCGCTCCACGCCATTGGAAAAGCGCAATTGCACTTCCTCCACGCGGAACAAACGGCTACTGGCGACTATTTCGCGGGCGAGGACGGTGGGTTTCTGGCGCATGAGCGGCTCCTTGGCGTGATCGGGTTACTATACCGTGGCTTTTCCGATTGTCTGTGTCGGATATCTTTTCTTACATGAGTGTTCTTTATGCCTCCATTGCCCTGGCACGCCATCGACACCGTCCTGCTGGACATGGACGGCACCTTGCTCGACCTGCACTTCGACAACCATTTCTGGATGGAGCACCTGCCCCAGCGCTATGCCGAGTTGCATGGTGTGAGCCGGGCCATGGCCGAGATGGAGCTGCAGCCGCTGTTCGAGCGTAACGCCGGACAGTTGCAATGGTATTGCCTGGATTTCTGGAGCGCCGAACTCAAGATCCCGGTGCGCGAGCTCAAGCTGGAAACCGCGCACCTGATTGCCTTGCGCCCGGATGCCGACACCTTCCTGGCGGCGATCAAACAGGCGGGCAAGCGGGTGATCCTGATCACCAACGCCCATCGGGATTCGCTGTCGTTGAAGCTGGAACGCATCGAGTTGGCGCCTTATTTCGAGCGACTGATCAGCTCCCATGACTATGGTTTCGCCAAGGAAAACCCGCAGTTCTGGGACGCCCTGCACGCCGACATCGCCTTCGACCCGGCCCGCAGCCTGTTTATCGACGACACCTTGCCGATCCTGCGCAGCGCCCGGGATTTTGGCGTGGGGCACTTGCTGGCGGTGAAGGAACCGGACAGCCGGAAGGGGCCCAAGGACACGGCGGAGTTTGCAGCGGTTGGGGATTACCGGGACTTGATCGTAGGTTTGTAACAACACTGAAGGTCCAATGTGGGAGCGGGCTTGCTCGCGAATACGGTGTGTCAGCCACTGAATATATTGACTGATCCACCGNNCCCGCTCCCACATTGGGTCCGCGGATTACTCAGGAATACGCAGCGTCTGCCCTGGGTAGATTTTGTCCGGATGGGACAGCAGCGGCTTGTTGGCCTCGAAGATTTTGTTGTACTGGTTGGCATTGCCATACACCGCCAGCGAAATAGCGCTCAGGGTGTCGCCCTTTTTCACCACGACAAAGCGGGCCGCCGCGACAGCAGGACCGGAAACAGTGATCTGGTCATCAACACTCGCAACGCCGGCGATGTTGCCCAGCGCCAGCAATATCTTCTCTTTCTCTTCCTGGCTGGCGACTTCACCTGTCACGGTCACCTTGTCACCGTCGACGGTGGTTTGCACATTGGGGTTACCCAATCCAACCTTGGCCACGTGCTCTTTTAACTGCTCGCTCGCGTTGGCATTACCCGGTGTCAACAGGTCAATCAACTTCTCGCCTGCTTCCTTAACAAAGCTTAAAAGACTCATGGTGCGCTCTCCTTGGGATTTAATTTCCAGATGCCAAAGACTAGACCAGTCCTACAGAATTGGGTTCCAGCCTGACCAAAGACCCAAACACGCTAGAATCCCACCGCATTGGAATAAGCCCGGAGCGAAGATGGACATCAAACAGCTGAAATTCCTCATCGCCCTCGACGAAACCCGTCACTTCGGCCAGGCGGCGGCGCGCTGCCATATCACCCAGCCGACCCTGTCGATGCGCCTGCGCAGCCTGGAGGAAGAGCTGCAGTTGCCGCTGGTCAATCGCGGGCAGCGCTTCGAAGGCTTTACCGCCCCCGGCGAACGCGTGCTGGCCTGGGCACGCACGGTGCTGGCGGCCTATGACGGCTTGCAGGCCGAGGCCGCTGCGTGTCGCGGCAACCTGGTAGGCACGTTGCGCCTGGGGGTGGTGCCGTTG
>NZ_JACARK010000543.1:0-3594 GCF_013386655.1 Pseudomonas sp. K5002
CCATCTGGCCAGCAGCGCCGCCAGCCTGCACCTGCCCTCGGTCACCCAGGCTCGGCGGGCGGCACAGCGTTTCGCCGGTTATGAATATGAAGGAGTGATCTCGCTGGCCGGGCTGCAACCGCAGACCCACGGTTTTTATCGCAATGTGTACCGGCATACCGAAGGCGACTTTATCATGCGGCGCGGGCGCATCTATCAGGTTGAGCTGGCCGGCGATCCCCTGGACTGGCGCCTGAGCCCGACCCGCAGCAAAACCTACAAGCAGCCGATTGCCCTGGATGAAAACGGCGAATGGGACACTCACTACGGCGTCTACGGCAGCGCATTCAAGGGCGGCCTGGCGGGTGGCGGCAGCGTGCTCGGGCATATGGCCGAAGTGCTTGATCCGATCTGGCCCCAGTCGATCCGTGATTACTTGCCACGCTGGTGGACCGACCGCGCCCTGCGCCGCCAACAGGCGCTGGCCAACAGTATCAACAGCCGCGAAGACCTGATTGCGCTCTCCATTAACCGAACCGAAGAACTGATGGCCCGCACCGACAGCGCAGGCCCGGCGATCCGCAGAGCCTTCGAGCAGGACATCGAGCTGTACAGCCGCCAGTATCAGGAACTGACGGAGTTCGTGCCCTTTACCAGCGGCAACCGCCAGCGCGCGATCAGAGAGGACATGAGCCGCAATGCGGCGCGCCTGACCCTGACCACCCTGAACCGGGCGCGCTATCACTTCAAGCAGATCGAGGCACGGATCCTGGAGCTTGGAACCCATAACATGACCGCCATCTCCCCCGAGGTTTTCGACACCTTGGCAATCGTTCCCGCCATGCTGGAGATCCTGCGGCAGCGTAAAAGGATCAGCAGCGAGATTCTGCGTGACCTGGACCGGATCGATGCCGACTTTTCCCAGTTCAACCGCTGGTTCGATCAGGTTACCGATGCCGCCCACCGTACCCGGCTAAGCCCGATGCTGGAGCAATTCCGACGTACGCTCAATGACAGCTACCGCACGCACCTGAAATTTTTACACCGCTTCGATACCCTTGAGACTTACCCCGAAGTTGCCGAGCTGTCTTGGTTCTACTTGCGGGCCCAGGCCCGGGACAGCTACGCCAAAGTCAACCGCGCATGGGCTTCGCATTTTGAACTGCCCAACGCCAGCGCCAACATCACACAGCGGCGCAAGGTGCTGGAAGACTGCATACAGGCCTATGAACAATTCCGGCTGACCATCCGCACCTGGAACCTCGGTTACCCGCAGCATTTCGACCAGGCGCAACTCAGTGCGTTTTTCGTCGACATTGACCAGATGATCGAACTCGCCCGCCGGGCCATCAAGGAGTCGCCGGCAAGCCGCCCACCGGCCGGGCAACCCGTGCGGCGGGTATTCGACACCGAGGACAATATTTCCCTGGTGGGCACCGAGAGCATCGACCCACAAACCCAAGCCACCACTTACCAGGTTGAGAGCGCCAGCGGGCGCGTCGAGACCTGGGTGAAGGGCCCCGGCGGCAAGTCCCGGCTCAAGGACAATTCCGCCTCGGAACCCGCGCCGCCGGAGTCTAACGTCAAGCCGTTCGTGGTGAGCGAAGCCAGGGCTCGCCTGGACAACGTCGCGCTGTACGAAAGCCGCGCCACCGCCTACACCGAGCAAAAAATGCTGCCGGTGGACCTGGAGCACCTGCTGGTCAGTGAAGCGGCCGAGTTGAACCTGCGGGCCAATCGCCTGGCCCACTATTTGATCGACCAGGGTGTAAAACCGGGCGACAGCGTGGCCATCGCGCTGCCACGTTCCATCGACCTGCTGGTCAGCCAACTGGCCATCCTCAAGTGCGCGGCGGTGTACGTGCCGCTGGACATCAATGCGCCGGACGAACGCCAGGCGTTCATGGTGCAGGACAGTCATGCCGGGCAGGTGCTGCGTGATCTCGACGGGCTGAACCTCGACAATCAGCCGACCCATAATCCGAACCTGTCCCAGTCTGCCGAAAGCGTGGCGTACATCATGTACACCTCCGGCTCAACCGGCGCGCCCAAGGGTGTGCAGGTGCCCCATCGCGCCGTCTCTCGATTGGTGATCAACAACGGTTATGCCGACTTCAATCACCGCGACCGGGTGGCCTTCGCCTCGAACCCGGCGTTCGACGCCAGCACCCTCGATGTGTGGGCGCCGCTGCTCAACGGCGGCTGCGTGGTGGTGGTCGAGCATGCCACGTTGCTGTCCCAGGCCGCGTTTGGCGCCCTGTTGCAGGAGCAATCCGTCAGCGTGTTGTGGATGACCGCCGGGCTGTTCCATCAGTACGCCGACGGGTTGATGCCGATGTTCCGGCAACTGCGCTACCTGATCGTCGGCGGCGATGTGCTCGACCCGCAGGTGATCGCCCGGGTGCTTGAGCACGGCGCGCCGCAGCACCTGCTGAATGGCTATGGCCCCACCGAAGCCACGACGTTTTCCACCACCTTCGAGATCAAGTCGGTGGGTGAGGGCGGTATTCCGATTGGTCGACCGATTGGCAACAGCCGTGCCTACGTGCTGGATGCGCGGCAGCAGCCGGTGGCGCTGGGCGTGGTTGGCGAGCTGTACATCGGTGGCGCGGGTGTGGCCAAGGGGTACCTGAACCAGCCGCAATTGACCGCCGAGAAATTTATCGTCGACCCGTTCGGCGATGGGCTGCTGTACCGCACCGGCGACCTGGCGAGCTGGCAGGCGGACGGCACCTTGCTGTACCAGGGCCGCAACGACCATCAACTGAAAATCCGGGGTTTCCGTATCGAGCCGGGTGAAATCGAAAGCTGCCTCGCCAGCGTTTCCGGCGTCAAAGACACGGTGGTGCTGGCCCGTGAAGATGAACCCGGCGACAAGCGCCTGGTGGCTTACTACACCGCCCAGGCGCCGCTGGGCATTGAAGCGTTGCGTGCGCACCTGCAAAGCCGGCTGCCGGACTACATGGTGCCGTCGGCCTATGTCTGGCTGGAACTGTTACCGCTGACCGCGAACGGCAAGCTGGACCGCAAGGGCCTGCCTGCGCCCGATCAGGACTGCCTGCTCAGCCGTGGTTTCGAAGCCCCGGAGGGCGAGGTGGAAACCCTGCTGGCGCAGATCTGGCAGGACGTGCTGAACGTCGAGCGTGTCGGGCGCTTTGACCACTTCTTTGAACTCGGCGGCCATTCGTTGCTGGCGGTGAGCCTGATCGAGCGCATGCGCCAGGCCGGCCTGAGCGCCGATGTGCGGGTGCTGTTCAACCAGCCAAGCCTGGCGGCGCTGGCGGCGGCGGTGGGCAGTGGCCGGGAAATCGTGGTGCCGGCCAACGGCATTGCGCCTGGCTGCGAGCACATCACGCCGTCGATGCTGACCCTGGTCAAGCTGGACCAGCCGGCCATCGACCGCATCGTGGCGACGGTGCCCGGCGGTGCGGCCAACGTGCAGGATATCTACCCGCTGGCGCCGTTGCAGGAAGGCATCCTCTACCACCACATCAGCGCCGAACAGGGTGACCCCTACCTGCTGCAATCGCGCATGGCGTTTGACAGCGTCGAGCGTTTGCAGGCCTTCATGGGCGCGCTGCAAAAGGTCGTGGCGCGCCACGATATCCTGCGCAC
>NZ_JACARK010000543.1:3682-4108 GCF_013386655.1 Pseudomonas sp. K5002
CGGTGCAAGTGGTGTGGCGCCAGGCCGAACTGGTGGTGCAGAACATCCCGCTGGACCCGGCCGATGGTGATGTGATCGAACAACTGCACGCGCGTTTTGATGCCCGCCACTATCGCCTGGATATCACCCAGGCGCCGCTGCTGCGTATGGTGTATGCGCAGGACCCGGCCAACCAGCGGGTCGCGGCGATCCTGCTGTTCCATCACCTGGCACTGGACCACACGGCCATGGAAGTGGTCGGCCAGGAAATGCGGGCGTTCCTGTTCAACCAGGCCGATGACTTGCCGGCCGCCGCACCGTTCCGTCACTACGTGGCCCAGGCTCGCCTGGGTGTCAGCGCCCAGGAACACGAGCAGTTCTTCCGCGAAATGCTCGCCGATGTCGACGAGCCCACGCTGCCCTTCGGCGTGCAGGATGTGCAGGGCG
>NZ_JACARK010000544.1:0-1956 GCF_013386655.1 Pseudomonas sp. K5002
CTGGTGGGCGGGATTGGCCAGTTCCTGCTGTTTGCGAGCTTCCGCCGGGCCACGGCGACGCTGCTGGCGCCGTTTGAATACACCGGTTTGATCTGGGCGTTCCTGCTGTCGAGCCTTGTCTGGGGCACGGTGATGGACGTGTCGCTGATTTTCGGCGCCGTGCTGATCGCCATCAGCGGCACCCTGGCCATGCTCAGCGCCCGGCACCCCGTGTCACAGGATGTGGTCGGCGCCGAATGCTCCGTGACGCAGCCCCTGTATCCAGCAACGGCAGATGTGCAGCCCGTTGGCGGGGCTGAAGGTGCCGGGGTTGAGGCACCACTCGAGCCAGAGTCCGTCGAGCATCGCCGATAAGCCGATGGCGGCCAGGCGCGTGTCGTGGATCACGAAGCCTTCGCTCTCGGCCAGGTCGTCGAGCAACTGGCGAATCAGGTCGAGGTAGGCGCGGTAGCTTTTTTCATGGGAGTCATTCACGTGGTTCGAGTGGCGGATCAGGCTCCAGAACACCACCCAGACGCCCAACAGTTTCGGGTCCATGACCCGCGAGGAAAACGAGCCGCGAGGAAAACGAGCCGGCGAGGAATGCATCGAGCCGCGCGGCAGGGCCCACGGCCTGGTCGACTTCCTGCCACAGGGCGGTGGTCAGTTCGCTGGCGAGTTTGTGGTAGGTCTCGGCGATCAGTGCATCGATGCTGCCGAAATGGTGATTGAGCAACCCCACCGAAACCCCGGCTTCAGCGGCGATGCGCCGCACGGAAATGCCGGCATGCCCGTCACGGGCGAGGCTGGTGAGGGTGGCGGCAATCAACAGGTCGCGACGGTCTTCGGCCACAGGCACACCCTCGGTGAAGATACATGGTTGAACGTGTGTTCAATATATACCTGCAGAACCAACAAGAGGAGGGCAACGGCATGGCAAAAGACCTTTCGTGGCAAGTCCCCGGGGATTCCGGGAACACCCTGCACATTGGCGCCTGGCGCTTCGAGGGTGACGGCGACGGCCCTCGGGTGCACCTGCAGGCCGGTGTGCATGCCGATGAAATCGCCGGGATGCTGGTGTTGCATCAACTGCTGCCGCGTTTGCAGGCCTGCCAGGATCAGGGCCGGCTCAAGGGCACGGTGACGGTGGTGCCCCAGGCCAACCCGTTTGGCATTGGCCAGTTTCGCCAGGGGCGGTTGTTGGGGCGGTTTCACGAAGCCACCGGGCAGAATTTCAACCGGGCGTTTGATCATTCATTGGCCATGGAGCGGCCGGCCAGCAACCTGGCGCAATGGCAGAAAAGCCTGGTGCAACTGGCCGCCGATGCTGACCTGGTGCTGGACCTGCACACCGATGATGAAGCCCTGCCATATCTCTACATCCACCGCAGCTTTTGGCCAGAGGGCCAGGTATTGGCGGCGGCGTTGCAGGTGGATGTGGTGATTGTCTGGGACGAGGGCGGTGATGGGTCGTTTGAGGAGACCATCATTGATCACGGGAAGCCGCGGTTGGCGGCGACGATTGAATTGCGTGGGCAGGCGGATGTGAGTGATGCCCTGGCCGGGCAGGATGGTGATGGGATCTGGGCTTGGCTCTGCGCCAGCGGGGTGATTGATGAGGCGCCGGTGATTGCTCAATGGCGGGGGCAGGTGGTGGACATGGGCTGCATGGAGACCATCCTGGCACCGTGTGCCGGGGTGTTGGTGTTTGAAAAAGGTTTGGGTGAACAGGTGGAAGAGGGTGAGCGGTTTGCGCGGATTATTCGGCGGCCTGGGGATCCGGCTTCTGAGGTTGTGCTGCATGCGGCGCAAACCGGGCGGATGGTGACGGGGCATCGGGAGCGGCTGGTTTCACAGGGTTCGGTGGTGGCCAAGTTTACCGGGACGCGGTTGTCTGAGGGGTACAGCGGGGGGGTGTTGGATCCTTAGGCGGGAGTACATATCCGTTTCTTCGGTTATGGCTGGTATTGGTTCCGC
>NZ_JACARK010000545.1:0-824 GCF_013386655.1 Pseudomonas sp. K5002
GCCACTTCACGGCCCAATGGCGAGCCGAGGGCCACAGTGATGATTTGCAGCACGGCGTGGGCGAGGGTGGTCTTGGGCGGCATGATCGGTGCCTGGGCGGAGACCGCTTGCTTGATGCTCACCAACGGGCGGCCATAGCGGTAGATCAACCACCAACCCACACCGGCCACCAGGCCACAGGTGATCAGCACCAGCACCCGGCGTTCGGGCGCGGCGGCGGTGACGCCGAGCAAAAAGGTTTCATGGCTGATCAGGCTGTCGAGGCTGTAGCCGTAGGCCAGATGCTGGATGCCGTGCAGCAGCAAGGCGAGGAGCATGCCGCCCAGGCCGGCGCCGATGCCGGTGAAGATGACGACAAGTGCGAGAATCAGCAGCGAACGGGTTTTTGAGGGCATGAAGGGTCCAGGGAGCCGGGTTTTCGAGCCCGATTCTATAGCGCAATGGTGACGCCATAGCCCCGAGATGTAATGCACATGCGCGAACTGGCCTTCCACAACATTGCATTACGTTCAGATTACTTTAACGGCCCGGCCAATTGCCTGAATCGGACCTGTCGGCTTGCCGGTTTTCGACCCGCCGGGATTTTCCAGGGTCAGTTCAAACAGCTGGTTCGGCGCCAGTGGCGGGAGTTTGTCCAGGGGCACAGACAAGGTCTGCCCAGGCTTGACCAAGCCCAGCGACACCGGGCCTTGCCAGTCTTCGCCCTTGGTCCAGAACTGCAGCGTCTTGTCTGCCGGTACTTCCATGATGCCCAGGGGAATCAGCTGGATTTCCTGGGTATTGCTCGCCTGGATTACCCAGCCCGGGGCCTGGTTTTGCGGGGC
>NZ_JACARK010000546.1:0-1465 GCF_013386655.1 Pseudomonas sp. K5002
TGACCGGCACCAACGGCAAGGGCTCTACCTGCGCCTTTGTCGCGGCCTTGCTGCAAGCCCAGGGCCTGAAGGTCGGCGTGTACAACTCGCCGCACCTGCTGCGCTACAACGAGCGGGTGCAGCTCAATGGCGTCGAAGCCACTGACGAGCAACTCTGCGAAGCCTTCGCCGCACTTGATGCCGGGCGTGGCGAGATTTCCCTGACCTATTTCGAGATGGGCACCCTGGCGGCGTTCTGGCTGTTCGAGCGTGCGCAGCTGGATGTAGTGGTGCTGGAAGTCGGCCTGGGTGGGCGTCTGGACACGGTCAACGTGGTGGATGCCGACCTGGCGCTGATTACCAGTATTGGCGTCGACCATGCGGACTACCTGGGTAACACCCGTGAGTCCGTGGCCTATGAAAAAGCCGGGATCTTCCGCCAGGGCAAGCCTGCACTGTGCGGCGACCTGGACCCGCCGCATACCTTGCTGGACAAGGTGCGCGAGCTGGATTGCCCGTTCTTCCTGCGCGGGCGTGATTTCAATCTCGAGATTGGCGACCAATTCTGGCAATGGCGCGGGCTTGACGCGCGCGGTCAAACTGTTGAGTTGCGCGACTTGCCACTGCTGAACCTGCCGATGGAAAACGCCGCGCTCGCGCTGCAAGCCTACCTGTTGCTGGATTTGCCCTGGCATGCCGAGCAGATTGCCGCTACGTTGCAGGCTACTCGCGTGGTGGGGCGCCTTGACCGGCGCACGTTCGACTGGGAGGGCAAGCGCCTGAACCTGCTGCTGGACGTGGGGCATAACCCTCACGCCGCTGAATACCTGGCCAGGCGCCTGGCACGCACGCCGCCCGCCGGTCGCCGCCTCGCGGTGTTCGGGTTGTTGTCCGACAAGGACCTGGACGGCGTGGTTGCACCCTTGCTGGGCGACGTCCAGGCCTGGGCGGTTGCACCGCTGGATACGTCCCGCAGTCGTCCTGCCATCGAGTTGCAGGTTGCCTTGCAGAACCTTGGCGCGTCCGTGACGTCCCATGCAAGCGTGACAGCCGCCCTGGAAGCCCAGTGCGCGGTTGCGACGCCTGAGGATGAGATTCTGTTGTTCGGATCATTTTATTGTGTTGCCGAGGCGCTCGAATGGTTGGCCCGGCGCTCCACGGAGGAAGCTGCACATGGCATTACTGGATAGCGCATACAAGCAGCGAATGGTTGGAGCCCTGGTCCTGGTGGCGTTGGCGGTGATTTTCCTGCCGATGCTGTTTTCCCGTCAGGATGAGCAGCGCCAAGTGACCGTTGAAGCGCCAGCTGCGCCCCAGGCGCCTGCGGTGCCTCAGGTTCAGGTTGAGCCGGTGGTGGTTCCCGAGCCGCAAGCGCTGCCGGAAGAAGAGCCGGTGCCGACCGATGACGAAGTGGCTGCACAGCAAGCGCCGTCGATGCCGGTGCAGCCGAGTGTGCCGGTGGTTAAGCCTGCGCCTGCTGCTCCTG
>NZ_JACARK010000547.1:0-2637 GCF_013386655.1 Pseudomonas sp. K5002
TGCGTAGCAGCCCCAAAAAAAGCCGGGAGCGCTACGCACTCCAGCGGGAGCAAGCTCCCTCGCCACAGCAAGCCCCCTCGCCACAAAGGCGCACCCCAAAATTTTTCTAGCCATTTCTCGGCCGGCAGCGTTAGTTTAGAAACATTCAGCAAACTCAGCTCTGAGGTGTGTAATGGCGCTCGACACATGGCTGGCCTTTTTCCTGGCCAGTTGGATCATCAGTCTTTCCCCTGGCGCCGGTGCCATTGCGTCGATGTCCAGCGGCCTGCAATACGGTTTCCTGCGTGGTTACTGGAATGCCCTGGGCCTGCAACTGGGCCTGGCGATGCAGATTGCCGTGGTCGCCGGTGGCCTGGGGGCGATTCTTGCCGCATCCTCCACCGCGTTTTATGCGATCAAATGGTTTGGCGTAGCGTACCTGGTGTACCTGGCCATCAAGCAATGGCGCGCGCTGCCAACCGACCTGAGCGATGACGCGGCGATTCGCCCGATCGGCAAGCCGATGGCGATGATGTTCCGCGGGTTCCTGGTCAACGCCAGCAACCCCAAGGCCCTGGTGTTCATGCTGGCGGTGCTGCCGCAGTTCGTGAACCCGCAGGCGCCGCTGCTGAACCAATACCTGATCCTGGGCGCGACCATGATCTGCGTGGACATGATCGTGATGGCCGGCTACACCGGGCTGGCGTCGAAAGTGTTGCGCCTGTTGCGCACACCGAAGCAGCAGAAACGCATGAACCGTACGTTTGCTGGCTTGTTCGTTGGGGCGGCGGGGTTCCTGGCCAGCTTGCATCGCGCAACGGCTTAACTGACGAAACCGGATCAAAAATGTGGGAGCGGGCTTGCTCGCGAATGCGCAGTGTCAGTCACCAGATGTATTGACTGATCCACCGCATTCGCGAGCAAGCCCGCTCCCACATTGGTTTTATGTCGGTAGCGGGATTTTCGTTCAGCGCAGGATCTTCGGCGCTTCATCCCGTGGCAGGTTATTGCGCAATGCAGGCTGTCCAGGTGCTTCCTGATAACCACCGCCGAGTTGTTCGGCCAACTGCCGCGCCACATCCTCGCCCAACGCCTTCGACACTTCCCGCACCACGCGAGGCCGGTTCAGGCTCACGCGCACGTCACGGTTGTTCACCAGCTTGGTGTCCTGGCCTTCGCCCATGGCGGTAAACGCCGAGGTGATCTCAAAGGTGCGGGTGTTGATCAGGCTGAAATCCGCCACCAGCGTCAGGCCCAGCACCGCCGAGTAGCTGTTGGTGTGGTCCAGCGCGTTGACGTCCTGGGTGAAGTCGATATCCGACAAGGTGCCGAACAGCACGTAGTCCGCACCCTTGAAGTTACCGGCCTTGATCCGCTTGATCACGTCATACACATCGCCCTTGGCGTCTGCGGTGTAAGGCGTGCCCTGCACCAGCTGGAACTGCCGCGACTTGAGGATTTCCCCCTTGATGTCGCCGCTGAACTTGCGCAGCTCGGTCTGCTCGATGTAGCTGGTACGGCTTTGATACTCGCTGTAGCTCGAGCCGCCGCTGGCGTTGTAGGCGCTGGCCTGGAAATTGTTGCTGGCCGCGACCTGGTGGATGTATTCCTCCACGCGAGCCTCGTAGGCCAGGTCGGTTACCGCGATCTTCGGTGCGGCCGAGGCGCCAAAGGCGCACAGCAGGCCGATCATGCCGATCCATGCACGCATTGCTTAGCGCTCCGTGGTCTTGCGGATTTCTTTTTCGTCCATCCATTCGGCCAGGCCGCTTTCGACGTCGACCAGTTGCAGGCTGAACTTGTAGAACACGTCCTTGTAGTCCGAGCTGCGCTTGACGATGGAGCTGATGGAGCCTTCCAGGCGGTACTTGGCGGCGACCATGTTGCCGGTCTTGCTGACGGTCGACTTCTTGTACAGGCCGCTCTGGTTCTGCAGCTTCAGCTGGTCGACCTGGCTTTGCATGTCAGTGTTGTCGCTGGCGAAGCGGGCGGTGCCGGTCTTCATCAGCTGGGTCTTGATCGACGTGGTGATCTCGCGGGTATCGATGTACTCGCTGGTCTTGTTCTTCACGTCATACACCTGCACCACCGGGCGGCCTTGCAGGATGCCGGACTGGGCCAGGGAGCGGGTCATGCTTTCGGCGATCATCTGCAGGTCGGTGGAGCCGAACTCGTTGGTCACCAGTTCCACGGCCTTGCTGTCGCCGTAGCTGATGTTTTTACCGCCCAGGACTGGCGAGGTGTTGGCGCAGCCGCTGGCCAGGACGGCCACCACGGCGAGGAACGAGAAGCGTGCAAACATGGGGATGTCTCTCTGAAACTGAATGAGTGGGTGGATCAAGGCGTCTTCACTTCAAGGTGGAAGTCGGCAGCCTGGGGCAGGTTGGCGATGGCCGGCAGGAAGGTCGCCTGGTTTGCGTAGAGGTTCAGCACCTTCCAGGTCTCTTCATCACCCACCGGGAAACCGTCGGCACCCAGCCAGGCGAAGCGGTAATACATCATCTGGTTGCTGCTGGTGATGTTGCTCAACTGCACCTTGGCGGTCAGGAAGCCGTTTTCCCGGGCGACCCGGATGGCGCCGACGGCGATGCCCTTGAACTTGCCCATCACCACGATCTTGCTCGCGGCGCTTCCGGGTTCCGGCGGTGGCGGGGTGGC